>JAKITH010000150.1 GCA_021648185.1 Thiomicrorhabdus sp.
ATAATTCAATGAAAAAAAGATAACCCCCCCCCCCAACACATAAATTTATATCACCTTAGGACCTTTTTAAAAATGATTTCAGCACGTTCCATCCAAAAAATAGTGCTAAGCACGTTACTCTTATTCTCTTCATCGAACTATGCTTTAACAGAAGGTATCCTGAATCAATGGCAAGATAAAGAGTATATTCAAAGTGCTTTTAATGAAATTGCGCTTAAAAATGAGTATCGTACAACCCAAAAGCGCATTTTAAAATGGCAAGAACCCATTCGTTATACGTTTGTTTATCATGGCAACATGAAAACAAATCCACTCGTCGAAAGGCTCTTTGATGCACATCTAAATCACTTACAAAATATTACAGGTCACTCCATACAGCCTCATAAAGCCCACCACCAAGGAAAAGCCAATTTATCCATACACCTAACACCTGATGCAAACTATAGCAGTGTCATCAAGTCCGTTACAGAAAGCCAAGTAAAACACATCGCTCAGAAAAGTCACTGCATGGCTAGCTTTAATAAAAACAAAAATAATGCGATCGTTGAAGCACAAGTGATCTTACCGGTAGACCATGTCTTTAGCAGAGGCTTACTAATCACTTGCATTGTCGAAGAGACCACTCAAATTTTAGGCCTGCCCAATGACTCTGATTGGGTCAACCCAAGCATTGCCAATGATGCCAGTAAAATAGAGTTATTAACGGGGCTAGACTATCTTTTATTAAAGATTCTTTACGATAAAAGCCTTCAAGCGGGCGCGCCTTTTCCACAAAACCAAAAAACGATTCAACATGTTATTAACAAACTAGAAACCAATGGTGAGATCAAGCACGCAAGTAAAACCATTAAGCAGACTGGACTGTTTCCCCTTATTAATTAGCCCTAACCTTTTTTCGCCTCTGCTAATGAAGAAATCACTTTCCCCGCCAACATTAAGCCAAAAATACCTGGCATATAACTGGCTGTGCCATTCACCACTCTACCTCGCGCGCCTTCGATCGCCTCCATTGGGCCTGGTGCATTCGGTACTTCAGTTGAAAAAACGGTCAATAAGCCTTTTTTAATCCCCTGTTTTTTAAGTCTTTGTCGCATATTTCGAGCTAATGCACAACCATATGTCTTAGAAATATCTGCTAACACAATCTTAGAAGGGTCAATTCGTCGCCCTGCTCCCATACTAGAGACAATTGGAAGCCCTTTCTGTAATGCGGTTACCACTAAGGCCACCTTGCAGTTCAAACTATCAATGGCATCCACTACAAAATCATAAGAGGGGGATAAAAGACTATCCATGTCATCAGGACGAATAAATTGGTAAGAGACCTCTACGTTACAAGAGGGATTGATCTCTAAAATACGCGCTTTCATCACATCGACTTTTTTCAACCCTATCGTTGAATCTAACGCCACTAATTGACGATTTTTATTCGAACCACTCACATGATCATGGTCTAACAATGTAATAGAACCGACACCTGCTCGCGCTAACGCTTCGGCAACAAAACCACCCACACCACCAATACCCGCAATCAAGACATGAGATTTCTGTAAGTTAACAAGCCCATTCTCTCCAAATACAAGCACGCTACGTTCAAATAAAGGCTCATTAACGTTCAAATCATTTTCCACTTAACACCCCTATAAGGTTTTTACACGAAAGAAACACCAAACGAAAAAAATCGCCTACTCTTCTTTCGTGCAAAGATAACCATTTAAATTAAATACTTTTTGCACATTTAACGTTGTTTTTTCTAACACCTTTTCTACTGGAGTATTCAACAGAGAAGCGACCTTTTCCGCCACTAAAACAATATCGCTTAACAAGGAGACCTCTGAAGGTGCTATTTTAACATGTGGAAAATCTGTCTCTAGCACTAAATGATTTAAGCCAAAGTATCTCACTAACTCATGATAGCGACGCGCATTTTCTCTCTTTAAAACACCATTAACACCTATTTTAAATCCCAAATCAACATAGGATTGAGCTAACTCTTTACTTGCCCCTAATCCATGAATCACACCTTTTACAGGAATATTAGATAAGATATCTAACATCTCATTATGTGCCTTTAGAACATGCAAAGAAACAGGCTTGTTAAAGCGATTCGCTAGAGTAAGTTGCTCAACCAGAACCTCAACCTGTAATGCTTTATGCTCCTTATAAGGATGTGTAAAATCTAAACCAACCTCTCCCAAGGCCATAACCTCCTCAGTCATAAATAACTCTTCAAGCCACGTTAAAGACATTAAATCAATATCTTGAACATACCAAGGATGAACCCCTAAAGCACAGTACACGTGTTTAAATCGCTGAGAAAGTTCTAGCTGAGGTAACCAATCTAATGGAGAGGTAGACATCGAAATAAAATAAGCATCAAGCTCTAAGTGAGTTTCATTGCTCAAGGAGACTGAAAAGTGGGAAGGATAAGATAATAAAAAAGGGTCTAAATGACAATGTGAATCGATAATCATTATTAAATATTAGGCATAAAAAAACCGGCTAATGCCGGTCTTTTTAATAAGCTGATTACTCAGCCGCTTCTGTAGAATCAGCAACCGGACGGTCAACTAATTCAACAATAGCCATTGGTGCATTATCACCAGGACGGAATCCGCATTTTAAAATACGAATATATCCACCTGGTCGAGTTTGGTAACGAGGACCAAGCTCTGTAAATAATTTTGCAACCGCTGCCTTATCACCTAATCGTGCAAAAGCAGTACGACGATTGTGTACGCTGTCTACTTTAGCTAACGTAATCAATGGCTCAGCAACTCCGCGAAGTTCCTTTGCCTTAGCAACCGTAGTACGAATCACTTCATGGTCGATAAGTGAAGCAGACATGTTTTTAAACATTGCCTTACGGTGCGAGCTGTTAC
>JAKITH010000151.1 GCA_021648185.1 Thiomicrorhabdus sp.
ATATTTCTTCAATGTGGTTTTCTTCATCCCATGGAAACAGCTTTTCGTATCCCATCCGTTTCGCTACTTCTATCAATTGCCAGGTATCGCTCATGGCCTCTCCGGGAGGATCAACCATTTTTTCGAAATGCTGGGTACGCCGTTCAGAATTTCCATACATCCCTTCACGCTCAATCCACATCGCAGAAGGAAGAATTAAGTCCGCATCCGCAGTCGTGGCAGTCGGGTAGACGTCGCTCACGATTAAGAACTTATCCTTGCACTTTTTACTGCGCTCAAAAAGTCGGTGTCGGTTTGGGAGCGTTTGTCCGGGGTTTGTAACCTGAACCCAGATCGTGTGAATATCGCCACCTTCATCCTCAGGCTTAGTAAATTGCTCCCACATCTTGACGGTGTGGTAGCCCGGCTTAGCATTGATTTTATCCGCCTCAATATTCCAGAATTTTGCAAAACCATCGTCATTTTCATGCCTGATTTCATCAGCAATATCATCCAGGTGAAATAACACTAGCTCGGTCAAATCAACGACATTGGCAGGCCCCTGATTAGCAAGCATGCCAGCAACCTCAGCTAAAGAGAGAAAAGAAAATGAGGCCTCCCGTTGCTTTTGACGAATTTGATGGCGGGCGTATTCCAATAAAAACTTCGGCTTCTCCATCGCTGGAAGTTTCAACAACCGTGCTATTTCATCTTCTGCCTGAGCTGTAACCATGCTAATCAGGCGACTAATGAGTGCCCTAACATGATCACCCCTAGACATAGCCGATGTCACAAATCCGCCACCCCTTGACCAATCCAGCTCGGCATGAGGCACTAATTGCTCAATTAACTTACCTACGGTATAAACAGATAATTCAAATTCCTGCGTTAGTTCGCCATAACGGGCGCTTAAAAAACCCGAAAGATAATTTAATCTTGACTGGGAGTTCCCAACAAATTCCCATAACAAAGATTCATATTGAGATTGGTTTATCAGCATGCCTACTGCTAACCAGTAGACCTTCTGGGAAATTTCAAGGCTTTTCTTTGAAAGCTTTTCTTTTACGATTAGAGGCAGCGTCGCCATCTGGTAGCGAAGCGCTGATTTAAGGAGATGTTCCAAACAGCCAAGCTGCGCTGATCGGGCTCTTAACGGGAACTTCTTAAGTAGTGCCGGTACGGTCAGTTGGGCAAGCACCTTAAAATCGGCATCATTTTCCAGGGCATATAGAGAATCGATATGGCTTTCTCTTGCCTTAAGCGAGGCCGCTGCATATTGAATATAGACTTCAGCCACCAGTTCGGGGCGTGTTTTTATTAAATAGGTAAACCATTCGGGCGTTTGATCGCATCCATAGGTTAATCGAAAAGCCATCATACGTTTTAGCGTTTCATCGGAGAGCGAATCAATTGCGGATACACCTAGTTCCCAGCGTATCTCCATCCCCACCAGGCAGGGACGACGAATATAGTGCTCACGACTTTTTATAGAAAGATCAATAATCTCATCGACTGTTGGTAAATCGCTACGTTCAAACGACGCAATAAAACCGAGCTTAGCCGCCTCAAGTAGCTCACTGCCATTTTCACTAAAATTTTCAAAACGTGCTTGTAAGGTTTTTCCGCGAGTATCGATATATTGGTTCCACCAAACTCCCGCCAATTGATTCATGAGCTGAACATTAGCAACTCCAGATTTAATGGCTGGCATATGCTGGATTATTTGACGGCTTCGCTCTTTCCTCTGGATATCGTGTGTCTCTTTACTTTTTTTATCTCGCTCTGCGAATTCTGTTCTCCAGTCGTCAATGTTGCAGAATAAATAGGGCATTAACCATTCTTGCCGAGACTTACCTTCCTCTGCCCACCTTTCTACTTTTTCCAGTGTTAGACCGCGATCTCCCCGCTGAATTCTTAGCGCATCCACCACTTCAGAAAGATACGCCCTAATGATTGCTTCATTAGCTTCTGCAGACGAAGCTTGTTCAAGACACCAAATGCCAAAATCGTCAGGTACGGCAGTTCCCGGAATCAAGCTCCTAAATTTATACATCTGTATGCTTTGCTTGCTGCTATTGCGCTCAATATAGTGACGCAACAACCCCTTGTATCGATCGGGACGATCTGTCAACCAGCCGTTGATTATTTTCTGATCTTCAGCTTCCAGGTTTGAGTCATAATATTTACCTGAACCTAAGCGCAGCCACTCAAACAGTTCTTTATCGGTTGCGTTATCTCCATGTGCAGTAATACACCGGGTAACCAAGCGGCCGATCATTCGTTTTAGATGAAAATTTTTCCTGGCTACCTCCACCTTTTTCGGGTAGTTAATTAACTGTTCAAGCGCTGCAATTAAATGATCGTCAGCGCTATTTTCAGGGGTGTAGCCATATTTAGATGTAATTTTTTGGTAATTGTAAGGTACAATCTATTTTTCCTGGACTACATGAAGGACACGGGGTTATGCCTGCCAAAATGATATCATCCGACTCAGAAAAAACGATTATTGAAATTTGCATAATGAATTCAAACTCAATGCTCGATGGAGAAGAGCTCATTCAAAGCGCACTCAACGAAGCGGGTCAAATAGCAAGCAAAGCATTGTTGAAACGATTTGATACCGACGGTAGCCCAATAGTTGTTGGCGATGTCAAATTAACAAGCAAAGGATTGAAGCCAAAATTATATCAAACGCCTCAGGGTGAAATTGAAATAAGTCGACACGTTTATCAGAGCAATAAAGGCGGAGCGACCTATTGCCCTTTGGACATCAATGCACGGACTATCCATTCAGCAACGCCCAAGTTAGCGAAACAAATTTCACATAAATACTCAAAGCTGAGTGTAGACGAAGTTAAGAATGATTTTGAAAGCAACCACTCTCGCAAGCTTTCCAGGG
>JAKITH010000001.1 GCA_021648185.1 Thiomicrorhabdus sp.
TACCGTGGATGGCTCTACGTCTTGTGCGAGTTTAGGGTAAAAGTGTTCACTGCCCCATAAGTTCCCCCCTCGATACATCATTAAACAGACACAAATTTGATTGGCATGTTCGGCCATCACAATCACATCCATGTCTTTGCTACCGGGTTGATTGATTAGGTGTTGGCTTTGAATGGTTCTTAAGGCGGATATTTTATCGCGATACTGCGCGGCACTTTCAAACTCTAATGCTTGTGAGGCGGTATCCATTTTTTGCGCTAAGGCATCTACAACGGTAAAGCTTTTACCTTTTAAAAAAAGTAAGGCGTGATTCACCTCTTCTTGATAGGCTTCTTGCGTGACCAATCCATCCACACAAGGGCCGGAACAACGTTTTATTTGATACTGCAAACAGGGGCGTGAGCGATGGTTAAAGACACTTTCGGCACACTGGCGTACTTGAAATATTTTTTGTAACGCCTGTAAAGTTTGATGCACCGCAGACGCATTAGGAAAGGGGCCAAAGTATGCTCCTTTACGACGTTTAGCGCCTCGATGATAGCTTAACGCGGGAAAGGTTTTATCGGTGGATACATAAATATAAGGGTAAGATTTATCGTCTCTAAAAAGTATATTATACTTAGGCTTATGGCGTTTAATTAAGGTGTTTTCTAAAATAAACGCTTCGCTTTCTGTGTCGGTTACCGTCACCTCTACCTTGGCAATTTGCGCCACCATCGCGGCGGTTTTAAGTTCGCCGTGTGTTTTTTTAAAGTAGCTCGATACCCGTTTTTTTAAGTTCTTGGCTTTACCCACGTAAATAATGGTGCCATGGGCATTTAACATGCGATATACACCCGGGCGTTGCGTGAGCTGTTTTAAAAAAGCCGCCACATCAAAAGGCATTTCAATACTGTTTTCAATTTTTTTTTCAGTCATAAGCAGGATAACAAGGTAGAATTAGCAGAATCCCCATATTATAAGGTATTCATTCATGGAACAATCGCCCGAAAACAATAACAATAATTTTGAACGACTGGCACTTGCCGTTGAGTCACTGGTAAAACAAGAGCGTTGGACACGTCGCTTTGCAAATTTTCTTAAATTGGCCATTGCTGCATACGTTATCTTTTTTATCTACCTTGCGGTGCAAAAGCTCTCTCCTGCGGAAGATGGCTCCGTTATCTCAACCGGAAAACAGCACGTGGCGGTGGTAAAAATTGAAGGGCCTATTGTTCCGGGCACTAAAATTAGCGCCGAAATCATTAACCCGTTATTAGAAGAAGCGTTTCGTAACGAGCACAGTAAAGCGGTCATTATTAAAGCCAACTCACCCGGCGGAAGCCCTGTTCAGGCGGCCATGATTAATGATGAAATCATTCGCTTAAAAGCCCTTTATAAAAAACCCATTTACGTGGTAGTTGAGGACGTTTGTGCCTCAGGTTGTTACTACATTGCGGTAGCTGCCGATAAAATTTATGCCGATAAAGGCTCTATGATCGGCTCCATTGGCGTACGAATGGACACCTTTGGCTTAACCGGATTAATGGATAAACTGGGCATCGAAAACCGCTCCATGCACGCGGGAGACCATAAAGCCTTTATTGACCCATTTAGTGAAAAAGATGAAGTAGGACGCAGTTTCTTTCAAGAGATGGTGCTTGAAAAAACCCATCAACAGTTTATTGCCACCGTTCGTGCAGGACGTGGTGATCGCCTAAAAGAGACCTCTGAAACCTATTCAGGTTTGGTTTGGTTGGGAGAAGACGCGGTTAAAAATGGGTTAATTGATGAACTCAATACCCTAGGTGGTGTAGCAAGAGATGTAGTAGGCACCTCTAGAATCAATGTATATGAGCCACAACGCTCTTTTATGGAAGAGATTATGGGTGACATCACCAGCGAAACCTCGGCCAAACTGGCGTTATATTTAAGCACTATGCGTTAACCGCAATATTCAAAAACAACCCCACCCCAACCCTCCCCTTGTCAGGGGAGGGAGTTAATATTTGCTCCTCCCCCTGCCAAGGGGGAGGCTGGGAGGGGGTTTGGTTTAAACATCAAACCATTTCTATTCGTACGTTCTTCCTTTATGCTTCAACCAGCCACCAATGTGTCGGCCTCTTGGATCATGATGTGTCCAATGCACCACCCCGCCTTTTTCACTCCACTCATACTCACCATAAAACTCAACGGAATCGCCTCTTCTAATATTGGGTATTCTAGGCGCTAGATCAATGTTGTGTGCAATCAAAATGGTTTGCCCTGAAGCTAACCGTAAAATAAATTTTTGATGACGACTGCCTTTATTATCATCAGGCAACACACGGCTCACCCGCCCTGTTCCTCTAACTTGAACATCACTTAAACGATTTTCATAAGCATGACTGATGGCTTGCTCAGCAGACACACCCTGTTTAGCGTGTGCTGAAATAATGTCAGGGTTTTGCTGAACAAAACCATAGGTTCCAACACTGATTAACAGTGCAATAAACAGTTTTTTCATACTATATCATCCTTTTTGACCTGCAATAAACCATCCAAACGTCCATCTGAAAAGAGCGTGTAATGAGTTATATTACTTCGCATTACTGAATATTGGTCTTCGTACCATAACGGCATAATCGCCAACATGGCTTGCAAACGGTGTTGCAGTTGTTGGTAAAGCTTAGCTTGCTCTGTAAGCGAAGCGGTTTTACCTGCTGTACGAATCAGTCGATCGGATTCGGCATCTCGATAACGCCCACGATTGGCGCCATTGGGCGGTATGGCTTCTGAATCAAATACATATTGAAAAATATCGGGGCTTTTAATCCCCACCCACGCCAAACTGAACAGTTGAAAGCGCCCCTGTTTTACATCGCTGTAAAAAGTACCCCAGTCGTAACTTTGAATATTAAGATGAATGCCTATTTTTTTCAGTTGTGACTGGTAAATGGTGGCCAAACGAATTCGAGTTGGATCATTAGACGTTTTATAACTTAACTCGATAAACTCTTGATTATGTTCATCTTTTTTAACAAGCTTCTTAGGAACGTTCACTTGTTTTAATAACGACTTGGCTTTAACCGGGTCGTACTCATAAGGTGGAATATCATCCGCCCCACTCCAGTGCTCAGGCACCAATAATCCCCCTGCCAAACGGGCGTGACCATTAAACATTGCACTCACAATGGCTTTACGGTCTATGCCGTGTGCGATGGCTTGGCGCAATGCCGGTTGTGCCAATAAAGGGTCTTCAAAGTTAAAACCAATGTAGCCAAAATTAGTCCCTTTAAACCACTGCACGGTAAAGTTAGGTTGCGCTTCACAATACTGCACCAACTCAGGTGAAAGGTCGTTTTGAATAATGTCTAACTCACCTTTTTTCAGTTTTAACACTCGAACGGTGGCGTCTTTTACCGGAATAAATTCCAGCAAAATTTGATCTCCTATTCGTTTTAATACCAATTTTTGTTCAGTCAACGACACAAACGAACACGCCCCACTGCCAATGGGACTTTCTTGAAAACGGTGCTGCTGTTCAATTAAACTGGCGGGCAAAATACCAATTACCAAACGCCCCACAAACAGCGCATCTTCGGCAGAAAGAATAAAATCCACTTGTTGATCGTTTACCGCTTCAATGCGCTCAATCCCTTTTAATGATCCTCTATGTGCCGAGCCAAAATCGGGGTCTAACACGCTTTGATAGGTGGCGACCACATCGTGCGCGGTCATCGCCAACCCATTGTGAAAATCCGGTTGTTCCGTTAAGGTAAAACGATAATGGGTGGGCGAAAGCACTTGCCAAGTGGCTAAATCGGGTATGGGTAAAAACTGTTCATCAAAGTCGATGAGTTGGCGGTAAATTAAGCGATTGACTCGGCTAGAGAGCGCATCGGTTGCTTTACGCGGGTCGAGCATTCTGGGGCGCGACGTGATGCCGACTCGAATGAGGTTTTCTGCTTCGTTTGGCGCGTTACAGCCCGTTAAAAACGGAATCGCCGATAAACTCAACGCGGTGGTTTTGAGCAGTTCGCGTCGTTTCAAGGTGAAATCGCTTGGTTTGCAACAATCACTTCAGACTCCTGCAATAAACGGTCAAACGCCAGCAAGTCCTCCATCGTTAAATCGCCTAAAATAGACTCTAATCGCAGTCGATTTAACACTTGATTGTGCATCGCTTCAATCAGGTTTTTACGTGCCACAGTTTGATTGGCTCGTGCTGAAAAAACATCCAACAAGCTCATTAACCCGACGTGATAGCCCTCTTCCGCCGCCTCTAAAAAAGCATCGTTTGACTTAACGGCTTCTTTTAACGCAGCCAGTAGCGAACGGCCACTCTCTAAGTTTCTTGCCTGAATTCGCGCTTGTAATCGCGCTTCTTCTCGACTATTACGCAACTGTTCTTGCGTGGCGTTTAATTGATAACGTGCCGCACTCACTTTAGAAGCGGTGCCACCACCCGAGTAAAGCGGCAGTGAAACACTGATGCCCACAGAGGTTTGTTGTGAATCTCTAAAAAAGAAACTATCTGCTGTATCAACATAAGAAGTATCGGAGAGTTTGGCCTGAAAGTTAATGGATGGCCAGTAACCACCTTTTTGCAAGTCTACTTCCAGCTCAGCCGTTTCCAGTTGTGATTGGGTTTGCCTAACCGTTAAACTTTCGCTTTCGGCTTTCTGTTCCAATACATACAAATCCAGTGGCAACTCAGGTAAGTTCGCTTGCATCGAAAATGATTTTAGCTGAGTAATGGGCTTTCCCGTCAACTTCATCAACTCTTCAAACCGAATATCCAATGCATTTTCTGCATTAATGCGCTCCGATTTAGACAGATCGTAACCCGACTTAGCTTGCAACACATCCACTCGACTGGCCAACCCCACCTCGGCAGACGCTTCCGCTCGTTCTAATTGTGATAAATCCGCACGCTCTTTGGCTTGAAACAGTTGTAAGTTTTTTTGCGCTAACAGTGCATTAAAATAACTCTCTGCTACCCGTAAAATTAGATCTTGTTCAGCGGTTTTTAACTGAAAGTCAGAGGTTTTTAAACTGTGTTTAACCTGCTCAAACCCCGCCCAGACCTCGTGCTTATAAATAGACTGATTTAAGGTGATGGACATATCTTTTCGGGTGGAATCGCTCCGATCATTATTACTGTCGGTTACAAAATAACTGGCGTCCGCTGTAATTTCAGGCAACAAAGCCGCTTTAGCCGTATCATAATTTTGCTGCTCCGCTTGATACTGCGCTCGCGCCTGTGCCAACGGCGCATCTTGCAACACCGCCATTTGATACACATCCACCAATCCCGCCGCCTGATTTGCATTGGCAAAGGTAAGCGGACTCATAACGGCGGTTAAAAACAGCGCACAAAAATTTCTCCCCCCCCTATTCAACAAGGGAGGGGTGGGAATTTTATCGACTTTATTAAATATCATATTATTCATTAAAATCATTTATTTATACCTTTTTATTTAAGCACTTCATCTAAATGTATGGGATGATTCTTTCCACTTTTTTCATCCAAACTCCACGCCTTAAACGGGTGTTTACTTAAACTCACATTATAATAACGGGTTGAGTCAGTCACTTCTTGTCCTGCCCAGTTGGGTATTTCTATTTGCTCTTGTTCTGAGGCCATTTCAACTTCTGCTACGGTTAACCCTAAGTTTTCGCCTAAAAACTCGTCAATTTCCCAAGTGTGTTGACCTACCTTGACTAAGTAACGGTATTTTTCAATCACGGGTCCTACGGCTAAGGTTGCTAAAATTTGTTTACCCTCTTCCAGTGGAATTTCATATTCGTATTCATCACGACTGATGCCTATTTCAAGACTTTTGATGTTCATATTGGCTTTATTACCTTCAATACGAACTCGAATGGAGCTTTTTGCCCCCCCCTCAAAAATACTGTTTAAATAGCCTTGGGCAAAGTGGGTTTTTTGATGCGCTAAGGCTTTCCAATCATCGTTTTTGAGTAAAAATTTTCGTTCAATTTCTCTTGCCATCAGATTATCCGTATACACCCGTTGAGAGATAGCGATCACCTCGGTCACAAATAATGGTCACAATCACCGCATCGTTGACTTCACTGGCCACTTGCAGTGCGGCGGCAACTGCGCCACCTGAAGATACACCACCAAACACCCCTTCTTGTTTGGCCAGCTCACGCATGGTCTCTTCGGCGGTGGTTTGTGCCATATCAATGGTGCGATCGACTCGGGTGTTTTGGTAAATTTTAGGCATGTACTCGGCTGGCCAACGACGAATTCCGGGAATGGCGGCGCCCTCTTCGGGTTGTACGCCGATGATTTGAATGGTTGGGTTTTTCTCTTTAAGATACATGGATACGCCCATGATGGTACCGGTTGTGCCCATGGCACTGACAAAATGGGTGATTTTGCCTTCGGTATCGCGCCAAATTTCAGGGGCGGTGGTTTGGTAGTGCGCTAACGGGTTATCTGGATTGGCAAACTGATCTAAAATAAACCCTTCTCCGCGTGCGCCCATTTCATCGGCTAAATCACGTGCGCCTTCCATGCCTTGCTCTTTGGTTACGCTAATCAGTTCGGCGCCATACGCGGCCATGGAGGCTTTGCGTTCCATGCTCATGTTCTCGGGCATTACCAGTTTGATTTTATAGCCCATCAGTGAGGCGGCCATGGCGAGTGCAATGCCGGTGTTGCCGCTGGTGGCTTCAATGAGCGTGTCGCCGGGGGCAATATCTCCGCGTTTTTCGGCTTGTTGAATCATGTTTAACGCGGCACGGTCTTTGACTGAACCTGCTGGGTTGTTGCCTTCTAGCTTCACCAGCACCACGCTATTGGTGTTTGGATTGACCATCCGTTGCAGTTGCACGAGTGGGGTGTTTCCTACAAAATCCATTAAGGTTTTAAACGGCATTTGGCTTCCTTTATTCATTGAATACTTGACCATAATAGGCCTAAGGCGATTAAGAGTGGGGTGATAATATTAATTATGACATTCATTCCTAATATGGAGGGGAGTTTTTCGCTATTTTCAGTGTATTTTAAGAGTCCGTTTAACATTGGAATAAGCAATAACATGCCACTAAAGGCGAGTAATACGGCACTGGGAAGCTGAAAGATGACCATACTCATTGCTAAACTGACATACGCTAATAGCGCAAACACCATAAAAATTCGGGTGCCCATATGAACACCGTGTTTCATTAGAATATTAAAGCGCCCTATCCGTTTGTCTGCCGTTAGGTCTGGAATTTGGCTTAACAGCAGTAAATTATTCACCCAAAAGAATGGCACCAGTGACAGTGATAAGGCGAGCCAAGAGAAGGAGTTGCTCCAAACAAGATCGATTCCTACAATCATAATAGGACCAAACGCGATCCCCGGTGCAATCAAACACAGCCAAGGAAATCGCGTAATGGTTTGCGTGTAAAAAAGAATCAGTAACAGCCCAATGATGCCCAGTGGCAATAACGACCAGCCTGTTAAAAAAATGAGATAGCCGCCTAATACGATCAGCGCTCCCATCACGACTAAAAAGGCATTTAAGACATACGGAGCCGCTTGGGGGTGATTTGGTAACGCACCACTGCCACCACTAAAAGGGGTTTTGTCGGTCATGGCATCTAACCCTGACTGAAAATCTTGATACTCATTTAACAGGTTAACGGCCGCATGGGCTAACACCGCCGTAAGCAAAACCAGCATAAATAAGGAGCTTGACCAGATGGCACCTTGATACAGTGCAATGGCCGTTCCCAGAACCACGACCGATAAACTGAGCAGTAGAAAAGGCGGACGTGTAGCAAGTAAAATTGTTTTAATCATCTGTTTTTACCCACTTTAAGGTTGGGCATAGCCCTCTAAACGCGCAAACCAGCCGGGAATCCAGCGCGACTCATTTCGTTCATCGGGTGCCAGCTCGGTACGTTGTTGCAGCTGTTTTTTAGCGGAATCAATAAAGGCCACCAGCTGAAATTTATGATTATCTTCACCGTTAAAAGCAGCGTTAGGCATGCTCTCTAACACTGAGACCAATCCCCAAGACTTGCCTTGATATTGCTCTTTTTCGTTATGGCCAATGCCTTTAAAATTAAAGTAGTCAATGACGGCAAACACGCCTTGTTTAAAGGACATCATGGTATTTACACGTTGGTTTAATTTCTCTAAACGCGCGGGTGACATCGAGGCGGTCTCTTTTAGCCAGCGTGGTTGAAAGCTTAACACGATAAAACGGGCTTGTTGCGCTTGTGTTGTCTCTAACCAGTGACGCATTACCTTTAGTTCATCTGAATCTTGCGCGGAATCAAATTCGGCTTTATTTTTCCAAGGCGCATCAAATTCGGAGGATTGCTTCAATTTCTGCAACCAGTAAGGGGGGGGGGAACTTTTTGCGACAAATTCAAACATCGCTGGAAAGGTTTCTTGATAAGGGGGGGGGGAAATATTTGGAAACCAAATAAAATGGGCAATGCCAAAAGAGGGAAAGCCCTCTCCTTTGCCCCAGTGGGTTAAATACTTGGGATTGGAAGCGGCTTCGTTTTGATAAATCTTACTGCCAATCCAATCATAGTCTGCATCGGTTAGTTGCGTTAATGCGCTAAAGGGATTGAGAACAACCGAGTCTGCTTTTAACAAACTACTCATACTGATTAACACGATAAAAAATATATTACTTATTACTTTCAATAGGATAGAACCTTTTGTTAAATCTTATTATCCTGAACCAGTTTTTCAAATTTTTGATATAACGTCTCTTTATCTTCTTCTCGTTCGGGATCGGTAATAATGCAGTCCAACGGACACACACTAATGCAGGTGGGTTCGTCGTAAAACCCAACGCATTCGGTACACAAGTCGGGGTTAATTTCATAAATTTTATCCCCCATATAAATCGCTTTATTAGGACATTCTGGCTCGCACATATCGCAATTTATACAGCCCTTGATGATTTTTAATGCCATAAAATCACGACGTTCTTTTGGCTTGTTTTGCTTGCTTCTTTACTGAACTGCGATTTTTTGCGTCCTTTTCATCTTGCTTTTTCTTAATATCTCGTGCTGCCGAATCGCGAGTGACATCGCCACCCCACGCTTCATTTCGCATGATTAACGCAAATTTAAGCACCTCTTCCGATAAGTCTTTAAATGGGTTAGGTATGCGCACAACCCAACCTGAACCTAATGCACAATCCACTGGTTCATCGTGCTGGGTTCGCATGGCAGACAGCACCAAACTAACGTTGCCTGCGGGGGTCATGACCTCTAAAGAGTCACCTAAACAAAACTTATTTTTAACATCAATTTCTAAATACGATTCGCCGTTCTGCTCGCCTACGGCAACCACTTCGCCCACAAAACGTTGACGGTCTGATTTGGAGACTCCGTACTCATAATTTTGGTATTCCGAGTGCACATGACGGCGCAAGAACCCTTCGGTATAACCTCGGCTGGCGAGGCTTTCTAAATCCAGCAACAGATTGGTATCAAACGGCTTGCCTGCCAGCGCATCGTCAATCGCTTTACGATAAACCTGTGCGGTACGTGCCACGTAAAAATGGGATTTGGTGCGCCCTTCAATTTTAAGCGAATGCACACCAATGTTAACCATTTCGGGAATCAGTTCTACGGCGCGTAAATCTTTGGAGTTCATAATGTAGGTGCCGTGTTCGTCTTCAAACGCGGGCATAAACTCGCCTGGACGCCCCTGCTCTTCTAGCAACATCATCCGTTCGGTGGTTGCACCTTCGCCTAATGTTGGCTCTGCTGTGGTTGGCTCTGGTGCGCTGGTTAATTCGGTAATATTTACTTCATGCTTTACGATACTTTCAGGCACTTCTTTGAGCACTCCCACGGCATCGCCGGTAATGTCCTCTTTGGCCTCGTAAGTGTTGTAGTTCCAACGGCATGCATTGGTGCAAGTGCCTTGGTTGGCATCGCGTTTATTAATGTAACCCGATAGCAAACAACGCCCTGAATACGCAATGCACAATGCACCATGAACAAACACTTCCAACTCCATTTCAGGCACTTTTTCACGAATTTCACGAATCTCTTGAATCGAGAGTTCTCGTGACAAAACCACTCGGCGCACCCCATTTTGATACCAAAATTTCACCGTGGCCCAGTTGACGGCATTGGACTGTACCGAGAGATGAATTTCTTGTTCTGGGTATTTTTCATGCACCATTGAAATTAAGCCTGGATCGGACATAATCAACGCATCGGGCTTCATTGCAATCACGGGGCCGATGTCTTTCATGTAGGTATTGACTTTAGAGTTGTGCGCGGCGATGTTGCTCACCACATAGAATTTTTTACCCAACTCATGTGCACGATTAATGCCTTTAGCAAGGTTTTCTTCATCAAACTCATTATTACGCACCCGCAGACTGTAACGTGGCTGCCCTGCATACACGGCATCGGCACCATACGCAAACGCGTATTCCATATTTTTAAGGGTGCCCGCGGGGGATAAAAGTTCCGATGTAACGGAAGAAGGTGTGTCTGCTTTCAAGGCAAATCTCCTAAAATGAGTTGATGAAAAAAAAACACCCCACCCCAACCCTCCCCTTGTCAGGAAGAGGGAGCAAAAGAGTAAGCAATTATTTGTTAAAAATATAAGGGGTTGATGTGTTTGCCCCCCCCTAGGAGCCTGTCCGATAACTAAAAACCGACTGCAAATCCCATAAACATCATAATTTGAGTTTATCAAAGTCGTTAAATAGCCGTGCTATTCGCCTCTTTTGATAAACTCACCTTATAACGTTTCTGTGATTTTCGTTACGATTCTAGTTCTCAGACAAGCTCCTGGTCAAAGGGGAGGTTGGGAGGGGTATTTTACAATAAATGTGATAACTTTTCTTGCCATAACAACCGCTTATCTTCAAGGGTTATCGCCGCATAGGCAGGACTGGTGGAAGGTAGGGAGATAAAGGTTAGGTTTTGAGGCAATCGCTGAACCGATACGACCTCTTTTTGAAACAACTTTTCAGCGGTCTTGCCGTTAAAGGCAATGGTGTTTAAGGTGGGGTACTGCTTAAAGAGCAATGCAAAATTATTGGCAACGGGCGATTGAATCGCGGAATCTAAACTGCCCTGTCGCTGACAAGCTTGCAGTACATCCCAAAGGCAAATACCCAACAGGTGACAAGCCTGCTCTTTCTCCTGATTACCCACAAGAGCATGCCCTACAAACGATTCGATAATCGGCCAAAACGCATTACGCGGGTGCGCATAATAAAACGCCTGATCTAAAGACACCACGCTGGGCATGGTGCCTAAGATAAGCACCTTGGGATTTTGGGATAAAATAGGAGAAAAACCAGCACAATCAACCATAATCGGTAGAGCAACCATAAAGGACTGCCCCTACGCACCTACGTATTTAAAAAGCGCAATATCTCTTGCTCAATATCCTGTTTATCAATCACCGTTTTTTGTGCGATCTCTTTATCAAACAGACTTGAAATTTGCGACGGAATACTGATATTGGCTTTTTGAGCAATGAGTTCCAAGGCTTCCTGATCGTGTTCAATCTCTTTTCCAGTTAAGGCTTTGGCGATCACCGTTGAAAACTTGGTCCACTCTGCGGTTGAGTAGGCGATGGTTTTAATGGATTTATCTTCACGACAAAAATGGTACGCTTTAAAACAAGTCGCGGTGTGAGGACACATTAGATACCCTACTTTAAAGGCTTCTTTAATGTAGTTAAGCCCCTCTTCATCGTTGCAAAAATCCGCCGAAAAAATCGCTTGAATTTGAGCTAATTCGTCTTCGTTGAGTGAGTAAAATTTTTCGGTATCGAGCTGTTGCATCAACTCTTTGGTACGTTCTGCGCCAAATAGGTCAAACAAAATGCGTTCGATATTGGAGGATTTTAAAATATCCATCGCGGGTGAGGTGGTTGGAATCACTGAAACGTTACGCAAGTCGTAATGCCCGGTGCTAATAAATTTGGTTAACACGTTGTTGTTGTTGGAGGCGATGTGGATTTGCTTGACCGGTAACCCCATTTTGTAGGCGTAATACCCACCTAATGCATTTCCAAAATTACCACTGGGAACATTTAAATAGACTTTTTCGCCCATTTTAATCGCTCCAATGCGAACCAGTTCAATATAGCTGTAAATATGGTAGATGGTTTGAAAGATGATGCGGCCAAAATTAACCGAGTTGGCGGCAGACAGTGAAATATCGTGTGCTTTTAGTGCCTCTGCAAATTTATCCGAAACCAACAGGGATTTTAGTGCGCTCTGGGCATCGTCAAAATCGCCATGAATCCCAATCACTTTGAGGTTTTTGGCATCTTCGGTGACCATTTGCAAACGTTGAACGTCGGACGTTCCGCCATCGGGATACAAACACACCACTTGTACGTTATCACGATTTTTAAAGGTTTCTAAGGCGGCCGGCCCCGTGTCGCCACTGGTGGCGGCTAAAATCAAAAATTTCTCTTTTTTAGCTTGTGCCACGGCAGAAAGCACTTTACCAAACGGCTGTAACGCCATGTCTTTAAAGGCGCGTGTTGGGCCATGCCATAACTCACTGACATACAAATCATCGTATACTTTAACCAGTGGTACAGGATTTTCAGGGTCATCAAATTCATCGTACAAGCTTAATGCATCGTCAATCACCGCTTCATCAATATCGACTTCAAAGGCATTAAGTACGTCTTTAGCAAGTGTTTTATACCCTGAATTCAGATGAGCTTGAAAAAAATCTTCATCAAATGATGGCAAGCTTTCAGGTGAGTAAACGCCACCAAAAGAGGACATCGGGCTTAAAATTGCCTGAGAAAACGTAATCGAACTGGGTTGTTGACCATCATTACCGCGTGTTTCAATAAAATTCATGCCGAGCCTATATAGTATTTTTTATTTAACAAAAGGAACCAGAACAAGCGTAATCTGGCCTCATAAAAATCGCTGTCTAAATTGTAAGCAAATTATACAAAAAAAACTGGCTTGATTTAGCGGTAATTACTTAAAATCAAGTCTATATTTGACCATTTTATGACCGTTTATTTAAGCCTGAGTTAAATCGCCAAAAACGCTTGAGATGGGATGGCTTGATATGGTAGCGTGTGGTACCGCCCAATTCGAGTAATAAGGAGTCAATTTCGCCGCGTTTTAAAGCCTTTATTAAGGGGTCAAACCATTGGGTTTCAAGTTGCTTTAAGCTATGAATCCAATCACTTTGCTGCATGGCATCCAGAGACTCGATGAGCGGATCCAGTTGAATGAGATGGTGTGATATTTTCTTCCCCCCCTCTCTCTCTTGCACGTCACTCAAGCTGTTTTGCCATGCTTGATGACTTTCAGGTGAGGGAGATAACGCTGACTTTGCCAGTGTTGCTAACCCTTTTAAGTAAAGATTGTCTGACCACACCATGGCATCCATTCGCTCAACAATGGTTGAATCGCTTAACTGCCCCTCGCCCCACAACCAAATACTGTTGATTTCAGGCATGCCTTGCTCTCTTCGTGCCTCATTAACTGGGTGAGTGAAAAAAAGCATTTGTGCTTCATTCATCAGTTTACGCCAATAAGACGCGGCATTGCCTGTAGGGTAGCGTTGATCGACGGGCTGGTAGGCAACTGAATCTAACGTGTGGGTTTGCAGGTCAACGGGAAGCGGCATCCTTAGATACCAGTTCTGTGCCGAAGCGTACTCTAATTGAACTTTATCTTGTTCAAAGTGCTGGTTAAAGGCGTGCAATAAGGCTTTGGATTCTGCCTCTGTAATGGCTAAATCACGATTTGGAATAAGTACAAGGGAGTCTCGATCGGCAATCATCTGTACAGGATCGACTCGCAACCAATACGCATTTTCATCGTAATCCTTTAGCTCTGCGGCGGCCATTATGGCAGCAAACGCGGACGTACTTTCAGAAAAACGCGGTTGATGAAACAGATAGCTGGAGAGCGCATAAGGACTTTGAGCCTTCGTTGCAAAACGATCCGCTTTGGCCAATAAAGTTTGCAGAGCAGGGAGTTTAAGTGAAACTAAATCTTCATTCGCCTCTTTAACTCTCAATGGGTTGAGCAGTTCGGGAATGGACAGGGTAACGGCAATCGACATGATTAATGCATTCTCTAAACAAAAAAGTCGGGCAAGCCCGACTTATAAAAAAAGGTTTCTACCCAAATTAAGATCCAAGTGACTCAATACGAATTCGCATGATATCGCCTTCAATGTCATCCAGTTTAGATAAAGACTCAATGGCCGTATTAAGCAACGACTCTTTCACGGTATTGGTAATCATCACCAAGGTGGCCGCGCCCTTATTTTGAGCACACGGCTCTTGGTGTAGATGCTCAATACTGATGTTCGAATCGGCTAAAATGGAGGTGATTTTGGCCAGTACTCCCGCATGGTCTTGGGCAAAGCAACGTAAGTAGTAGCTGGTTTCAATGCTGTCAATCGAGACCACGGGCGCGGACTGTAACTGGTCGGCCGCAAATCCTAATGGCGGAACACGGTCTTCTAATGGCTGATTTTTCCAACGAATCACATCAATAATATCGGCCACAACCGAACTGGCGGTAGGGCCTGCACCTGCACCTGGGCCATAATACATGGTGGGACCAACATGATCCCCATACGCCATCACCGCGTTCATCACGCCACTTACATTGGCAATCAGAACCGACTTAGGCACCATGGTTGGGTGCACTCGTAGTGAGTAACCGTTGTCAACACGACTGGCCATACCAAGGTGTTTGATTTCGTAACCCAACTGTTCGGCAAAACGAATGTCGTCTGCGGTAATTTGGCTGATGCCTTCGGTGTACACCTTATTAAATTGCAACTCAATGCCAAACGCGATGGAGGCTAAAATAGTCAGTTTATGTGCAGCATCAATGCCTTCAACATCAAAAGTAGGATCGGCTTCGGCATAGCCCAATTCTTGAGCCACTTTTAAAACCGCAGCAAAATCGGCTCCGGGCTTTTTCATCTCGGTTAAGATGTAATTTCCTGTGCCATTAATAATGCCGGCAATCCACTCAATTTTATTGGCTGAAAGCCCTTCACGAACCGCTTTAATGACGGGAATTCCACCCGCGACAGCGGCTTCGTAATTGACAATGACATTGTGTTCTTTTGCCAATGCAAAGAGCGTATTTCCATGCTCTGCAATAAGGGCTTTATTGGCGGTTACGACATGCTTACCATTTTTAATGGCGGTTTCTAACAACCCTTTTGCCAGCTCAATGCCGCCCATGAGCTCAACCACAATTTCAACGTCTGGATGGTTTACCACATCCGCGGTATTATCCGTAAGCTGAATGCCTTGGGTATCGACTGAACGGGTACGGTTTAGATCACGTACGGCAATCACGACCACTTCAATACGCTGACCTAAACGTCTTTCAATTTCTGGCAGAGTATTTTGAAGAATGTTGAGCGTACCGCCACCGACGGTTCCTAATCCTAATAAACCAATTTTTACAGTATTCACTTGGGTTGTTTCCTAATTTTTCGAATCGTTCTAATTTTGTTTAATTAAACCATCTTTGCGAAACATATCACGAATGCCTCGAATGGCTTGACGGGTGCGGTGTTCATTTTCGATTAGACCAAAACGGACATGATCATCACCATAATCACCAAACCCAACGCCGGGTGAAACCGCTACTTTTGCATCGGTCAGCAATTTTTTAGAGAATTCAATCGACCCCATCTCTAAGTACTCTTTTGGAATCGGCGCCCAGACAAACATGGTGGCTTTAGGCGGTGTAACTTCCCACCCGATGGCATTCAGCCCACTGCACAAAACATCTCTACGCAACTTATACATATCACAAATTTCTTGCACACACTCTTGTGGCCCTTCTAACGCCGCAATGGCGGCCACTTGAATGGGGGTAAACGTGCCGTAATCTAAATACGACTTCATTCGCTTTAAGGCGTTAACCAAGGTGGGGTTTCCGACCATAAAACCAACACGCCAACCGGGCATGTTATAACTTTTAGAGAGGGTATAAAACTCAACCGCAATGTCTTTTGCCCCTTCTACTTCTAAAATAGAGGG
This sequence comes from Thiomicrorhabdus sp., assembly GCA_021648185.1. Next base: position 15,992 of record JAKITH010000001.1, read on the forward strand.
CGCACGATAGCCGTCAAACACTATATCGGCATAAGCTAAATCATGAATCACCCAAATTTTATGCTCTTTGGCGACGGCAATGACTTTTTCAAAAAACTCCAATTCAACCGTTTGAGTGGTGGGATTACCCGGAAAATTTAACACCAGCATTTTGGGTTTTGGCCAGGTCTCTTTAATGGCTTTTTCCAGCTCTTCAAAAAAGTCGACATCGGGTGTCATTTTAACGTGGCGAATGTCCGCCCCTGCGATCACAAAGCCATAAGGGTGAATCGGGTACGCGGGATTGGGCACTAAAATCGTGTCGCCTTTGTCCACCGTCGCCATCGCTAAATGCGCTAAGCCCTCTTTGGAGCCGATAGTCACTACGGCTTCGGTTTCAGGGTCTAAATCCACATCAAACTTGGTTTTATACCAATTACAGATGGCTTTACGCAATCGTGGAATGCCTTGCGATACCGAGTAACGATGCGTACCTTCTCGTTGCACCACTTCAATCAGTTTATCGACGATGTGTTTTGGCGTGTCTTGGTCAGGATTACCCATACCAAAATCAATAATGTCTTCGCCACGACGACGTGCATCTGCTTTAAGCTCTCCTACAATATTAAATACATAGGGAGGGAGTCTGTTTATTCTTTGAAAATCGTCTGCCACGAGGAGTTTGCCTTCCATAAAAAAAGCGTCAACAGAGTTCCATTTGACGCTTTGCACTCTTAAAAAACAAAGAGAGTTGCCATAAATCAAATAATGATACAGTAGATATTTTTTTCGTCAATTGAAAAAAGGGCTTAAATCGGCTTTAATGGCGCACTAAAAGAAGGATAACATCAAGTGAAATTCACCGAACATCGCGATTCAAATGTTTTTGCCGTAAAGAATTATGCTCCAAACAAGGTAAAAGTAAATCAATTCATCTTTACTAAAAGCTTTTTTATCACCCAATTTAGCACCGAAAAGGATTGGCCTTGTGAGCACATAGAGCAACTGACCTTAGAGCGAATGGATCAACTGCTTAATACCAAAGCGGAAGTGATTATTTTAGGCACAGGTGAACAACAAATATTCCCCCCCCCTCAATTGTTTGCTTACTGCGCTGCAAAGGGCGTGGGGTTAGAGGTGATGGCTAATAATGCGGCTTGCCGTACCTACAATGTTCTCACCTCGGAAGACCGAGAGGTTGCACTGGCATTAATACTGGAACCGAATGCCTAATTTTTCAACTTTAGGGGTGACAAGTGAGTCTGACACAAGGAGTCCTTCTTTCTCTGCCGTTAGATTCTAAGAGACCTTTGCACGAGAGAATGCACGGATTAAAAAGGCTAAAATTCACCTGATTTTCGTTGAAAATCTGGAGAATAGCTGGCTATTCTCTGCGATTTCCGCCTCAATTAGGCAAATTTTATCACTTTTTCCTCTCGCGCCCTTCTCGTACAAAGGTCTCTAAGGCTTTTTAGCAAGAAAAATAATATGCCGACTCCCTTTACCAGGCCTCGCTCTTACCATTTTATCCGTTACTTTGAAGCCAGCTTTTTTCAGTTGAATAATGAACATCGAATCGGGCCCTGCAGACCACACGGCAAGCATCCCTTTAGAGTGTAGACTGTTATATAAGGCACTTAAGCCAGCAGAAGAATAAAGCCAATTGTTATCGTTATTCGTAATGCCTTCTGGACCATTATCAACATCGAGTAAAATAGCATCAAAATATGGCTTCTGTTGTTTGATTAATTCGGCGATATCGCCTAATCGTACATGGCTGCGTTCATCTTCTAACGGTTTGCCTGCACAGTCACCTAGCGGGCCACGGTTCCATTCAACCACTTCAGGAATAAGCTCTGCCACAGTGACTCTTGAACTAGCAGTCACGCACTCCAACGCGGCCGCCAAAGTATAGCCCATACCCAAACCGCCCACTAAAACCTCTGTACTCTCTTTATTTTTGATATGCGCACAGCCAAGCTTAGCCAACTCCTGCTCAGAATTATAAACCCGGCTATTCATCAATACTCCGCGTGAACCAGAAAGCTTTATAGTAAATTCATCTTCACGCTGTAATAAAACCAACTCACCGCCGTTGTTGGGAATAATCGCTGTCGCGAGTTTATTTAATTGCTTCATATTGTCTCTTAGTGGTGGAGTGTGTCTTTACAAAAAAATATTAGAACAGAAAACAGGTAGAAAGTATTTACCCTGCTGCCCACACAATCGTAAATACACAACCCCAAACGGTCAATTTGACTTAGGCACAGTCAATACCTTTAAAATATCTATTTTACGGCCTTTAAATCGGGCTTCTAAGTACAGTTTGGGTTGGCTAGCATTACCTGTGGCGCCTAAGTCTGCAATGTGCTGTCCTACTTTCACACGATCCCCCTCTTGAACCAATAACGCACTGTTGTGTGCATAAACGGCCATGTAACCATCGTCATGTTTAATCACCAACATGTTACCAAAATCGACAATACCATCGCCTGCATACACGACGCTACCAGACGCTACTGCATACACATCCTGTCCTGCAACACCATAAATATCAATCACAGACAATCCTGCTTCGTCTCGAACAAAGCGGTACGGCAAACTCTTGTGAACTGGCCACTGCCAAATTTGATGCTTAACCAGTTGTGATGGTTGCTCTTTTTGATGGGAAGACTCCGTGACAACAACGGGATTTTTGATCGATTTTTTTTCGGATGTATTTGTGACTGTAACCGTTGATTTCACTTGCTGAGTGGGCAAATTTGGCATTTCCAGTCGTTGATTTTTATAAATAACATAAGGGGGGGGGATTTTATTCCATTCGGCTAACGACTTCATCGGAACTTGACAGCGAAGCGCAATCTCACTCAGCGAATCTCTACTTTGCACCTGATACAGATCACCACAAGGATTGGGGTCAGAGTAAGGCTTTTGCACTTGGACGGCATCGAAAGGAATAACGGATACTTTTGAGGATTCCGCGGAGTCTACCGTTGCCACTGGTGCGCGCGGAGTGTACTTTGTTGGCGAACTGCAACCCGACAACAATAAAATTGCCACAGTGCCCGATAGGTATATTTTTAGGGGGGGTAGAAAATTTTTCATGCTTATTTTTTCACCTTTTAAAAATAGACTTTATAAACGATAAAAGCGGTTACGAGCAAAACAAACGCCCATCCTAACCAATCCACCCATTTTCGAATGCCCTCTTCCATTTTAGCGCCTCCCCACTTCATAATCCCTGCGACTAAGAAGAATCGTGCACCACGTCCTATGATTGAGGCAATAATAAAAGGCAACAGTGCCATACTGCTTGCGCCTGCGGTAATGGTAAAAAGCTTGTAGGGAACGGGGCTAAAACCCGCCATTAAAATAATCCAAACTCCATATTCTGCAAAAAATTGTTCCCCTCTTTGAATTTTTTCAGCATAGCCCATTGATTCAATCATGGGCATTAATAGATCCATCGCCCAATAGCCAATAGCGTAACCAAGCACCCCGCCCAACACAGAAAATAGCGTGGTGAGCCATGCAAAGTAGAAGGCTTTTTGAGGCGTTGCCAAACTCATTGGCATCAACATAACATCGGGGGGAATTGGAAAAAAAGAGGACTCTGCAAAGCTCATTGCACTCAAATATTTGGGCGCATTTGGGTGTTTTGACCATCGTAAAGTGAGTTCATAAAGGGTACTAAATAATTTCAACGTTCAATTCCTTGTTTCATGGGTACAAACATTACTTGGCCTAAACACTCTTTTGTAATGCCAGATTCGGTTTTAATAAAGCCATACAGCCTCTGTTTTTCTTCGCCCACAGGCATCACCAAACGCCCGCCTACCTTCAGTTGCTGAAACAACTCTGGTGGAACACTGGCGGGGGATGCGGCTGAAATAATGGCATCAAATTCAGGAGAAGGCTCTGGTAATTTGTGTTGAAAAAAAATATTTTGAGACAACGAAGGGACAACAACATCCTTACTGTGCGGCCAGCCCCAGTGACCATCACTGATTTCAAATTCAATATTTTGCAAGCATAATTTCGCTAACACGTCCTGAGCTCGCACAGAGAGCGGGGTAATACGTTCTACGGTAAATACCTGCTGTGCAAGCAGTGCCAAAATGGCCGTTTGATAGCCCGAACCCGTGCCAATTTCCAGCACCGTTTTTATGGGGTTTTTAGCGGTTTCGGCAAACAGCCACTCGGTCATTTTTGCCACCACCCAAGGTTGAGAGATGGTTTGAGCAAATCCGATTGGCAACGCATTATCCTCATAAGCGCGACTGGCAAGAGCTTCGTCTAAAAAAAGGTGGCGAGGCACAACTTGCATGACCTTTAAGACGTTTATATCGGTCACACCTAACTGTTGCAACCGCTCAATTAAACGATTTCGAGTACGTTGTGAGGTCATCCCAACACCTTGATACTGTTCAAATGCCATATTAGGATAGACGACATTGGATGACATTAATGGGGACTTATTCATGGCTTCAAGTGTGACTCGCTGCCCATTGTGCCAGCTCTTCCATCATCTCGTAATGCGTTAAATCAATTTTAAGGGGGGTCACAGAGGCATAGCCTTGCTCTATCGCATAAAAATCGGTACCTTCACCCGCATCTGCGGCACTGCCTGCGGGGCCAATCCAATAAATGGGCAACCCTCTTGGATCATTTTGTTTGACCACGGCTTCCGACATATGTCGTCGCCCTAAGCGGGTCACTTTAATGCCTTTTAAGGCCTCTAAAGGCACATCGGGTACATTGATGTTAATAATGGTATCACTTAATAATGCCATATTGGGCAGGTCTTTTAAGAGTTGAATCAAGACATGTGCGGCGGTTTCAAAGTGTTGATCGCCACACAGTGAGATGGCAATAGAGGGTTTCCCTAAAAACCGCCCTTCGGTTGCGGCCGCCACGGTACCCGAATAGAGGACATCATCGCCCATATTAGCGCCTGCATTAATCCCCGACAACACGATGTCTGGCTGTTCTGCTAAGCCCCCATTCACCCCCAAGTGAACACAGTCGGTAGGGGTGCCGTTCACGCTGAAAACTTTGCAGTCCTCACGGTTGCTAAAAGATGGGTGTTCATGTAACCGAAGCGGCTCTAACAACGTTAATGAATTACTGGCGGCACTGCGATTACGCTCTGGCGCCATAATCACGAGCTTTCGAAAACTCGCATGCTCCTGAAGTGCTTTAAATAATACTTGAATGCCTGGTGCAAAATAACCATCATCGTTGGAGAGAAGAATTTTCATCGTGTAAAATAACCGTTACCGTAAAAGTGAATGAATTATACTAGTGTCCATTATGATAGAAGAAGATAAATTCCTATTTCTCTCCGAAATGACTGACGTATCGCCATTAAAACCACAAAATACAAGTGTGCAATACCAGCAAGAGTCGTTTAAAAAACAGGCTCTAGACACGGTCAAAGCGGTTAAGAAAAGACAACGAATGCAGATGCATGCTGAAAAAGCAGAACTCGACATGACACTTTCGAATACCACACGGGTCGCCTCTCATGAAAGCATTCAGTTTCATCAAAAAGGCATTCGCTTGCAAGATTTTACCAAGCTCAAAAAAGGCGCATACCCCAATCAAGCTCAACTGGACTTACATGGTTACACTCAGGATCAAGCACACACCGCCCTCGTGCAGTTCATTACGAGCGCCTATCAAGAAAAACTAAGGTACGTTCGCATTGTTCATGGCAAAGGCTACAACTCTGAAGACGCATTTCCGGTGTTAAAGAACCTAGTAAACCAGTCACTCAGAACCTTAACTGCCGTTCTTGCCTTTTGCAGCGCCCCCGAAAAAGACGGCGGTGCTGGCGCAGTTAATGTTTTGTTAAAAAAACGTAACGACTCAGCTAGGAGGCTGTCCGAGAACTAGAATCGTAACGAAAACCACAGAAACGCTATAAGGTGAGTTTATCAAAAAAGGCGAATAGCACGGCTATTTAACGACTTTGATAAGCTCTCCTTAGGATGTTTATGGGATTTGCAGTCGGTTTTTAGTTCTCGGACAGCCTCCTAGCCCCTGAAAATGGTCAACTCTGTGTTAAAAAATGGACATTTACACTTGTAAACTCACATTTTCCGCCTTGATTTGACCATTTTCAGGAGCCATCTGAGCCGTTACTATATGCGTTAATCCGCAATAGACTCTTCTGCCGCCAATGAAGTTGGTTTGAGTTCAATCACTTTAATAAACACCTCCTCTTTTTTAACCATCCCCAGCGTTTGCCTTGCAATGGTTTCAAGTGAAGCGTGATCCGTTTGCAATGCTTTCACCTGTTGCGCTAAGGTTGCATTAAGTAAGCGCTGCTCTTCCAGTGTGGACTCTAGCGTTTTAAGCTGTTCCTGTAACGCAAAAAGCTCGCCAAAGCCTCCATCAGAAGACAATAAACGAGCTTGTAAAATCAGAATCAGAACAGCCAGTGCGATATAAATTTTTTTCACACTCACTCCTCAAATGTCATCTGTTTTATTTTTTTAGATTGTAAAACGCGTCCATTCCTGGATAAACCGCTTCACTTCCAAGTGCTTCTTCAATACGAATCAACTGATTGTATTTTGCAATACGATCGGTACGAGAAAGCGAACCTGTTTTGATTTGCCCTGCACCGGTTGCAACCGCAATGTCAGCAATTACTGTGTCTTCTGTTTCACCTGAACGATGAGAAATAACCGCGGTATAACCCGCTTCTTTTGCCATACGAATCGCTTCAAAGGTTTCGGTTAAGGTTCCGATTTGATTGATTTTAATCAAAATGGAGTTCGCTACGCCATTGTCGATTCCACGTTGAAAGATTTTAGGATTGGTTACAAACAGATCATCTCCAACGACTTGTAAACGGTCGCCGTACTGTTCTGTCTGCAATTTAAAGCCATCCCAATCCGCTTCATCTAAACCATCTTCAATAGAGATAATCGGGTATTTATCAACCCACTCACCCAACAAATCAACCATCCCTTCAGAGGTTAAGGTTTTATTTTCTGATTTTAGGAAATACTTACCGTCTTTGTACAACTCAGAAGAGGCCGCATCCATTGCGATCATAATATCGGTACCGGCTTTATAGCCTGCATTTTCAATCGCTTCTAAAATAACGGTAATCGCTTCTTCATTCGATTTAAGATCGGGGGCAAATCCACCTTCATCACCAACGGCTGTGTTATAGCCTTTTTTGGCTAAAACCGATTTTAGTTCATGAAAAATTTCAGAACCATAACGAATGGCTTCTGTAATGCTTGGTGCACCAACCGGTACAATCATAAACTCTTGAAAATCTACTGAGTTATCGGCGTGCTCACCACCATTGATGATATTCATCATGGGAACAGGCATTTTATAATCACCCGTTTTTAGGTAAGCATACAGCGGAATACCTTTAGAAGCGGCGGCCGCTTGAGCGGTTGCAATGGATACGGCTAAAATAGCATTAGCTCCTAAACGGCCTTTGTTTTCAGTACCGTCTAAATCAATCATGATCTGATCAATGGCGGCTTGATCCATTGCATTTTTACCGATTAATGCGGCTTTAATGTCACCATTAATATTATTGACTGCGTTCAGAACCCCTTTACCACCATAACGTGACTTATCTCCATCGCGTAACTCAATGGCTTCACGCGCTCCAGTTGACGCACCAGAAGGAGAGATACCACGACCAAGAGAACCGTCTTCTAAAATAACATCGGCTTCTACCGTTGGATTACCACGAGAGTCAATTACTTCACGAGCTTTAATATCTTTAATCAATGACATTCTTTTTTATTTCCTTTCTTAATAAATTCTTAAATCTTTGAGGCGTATTCTACTATGTAATTATGACGTTAAGATGACAAATTTCAGCTTAATCAAGCAAATCACTTTCAATAAACCCATGTTGTTTAACGAGATCATCCAGTGCTTTCATGGTTTCTAATAGTGGCTTTAAATTGCCTAAAGGCCACATATTGGGTCCATCGCTTAATGCCTTAGCAGGATCAGGATGTGTTTCCATAAACACCCCTGACACCCCTGCGGCAATCGCCGCACGTGCTAACACAGGCACCATCTCTCTTTGTCCACCTGAAGTCGTTCCTTGCCCTCCGGGTTGTTGTACCGAATGCGTTGCATCAAATACCACAGGACACCCTGTACGACGCATTGAGGCCAAACCACGCATGTCCGAGACTAAGGTGTTATAGCCAAAGGAGGTGCCGCGATCACAGACCATAATATTTTCATTACCGACTTCTCGTGCCTTAGCGACCACTTGATCCATATCCCAAGGTGCTTGAAACTGCCCTTTTTTGATATTAACGGGGATCCCTTGACGACATACATTTTGAATAAAATTGGTTTGACGCACTAAAAAAGCAGGGGTTTGCATCACATCAACCACCGATGCCACTTCATCCAATGGCGAATCTTCATGCACATCGGTTAACACGGGAATGCCTATTTCATCTTTTACTTTTTGTAAAATACGCAACCCTTCTTCAACCCCTAACCCTCTAAAACTGGCGGTAGACGAGCGATTCGCTTTGTCGTAAGAGGACTTATAAATAAACGGAATACCGACCGAATCGGTCAGTTCTTTTAATTTTTCAGCCGTTTCCATCGCCATTTTTTCAGACTCAATGACGCATGGGCCTGCAATTAAAAATAACGGTTGATCAATGCCAACCTCAAAACCACATAATTTCATATTTTCACTGTTCCTTAAGATTCTTTATGCGCATTGGCTGCTTGCACAAATGCGGTAAATAACGGGTGTCCATTACGAGGAGTTGATGTAAATTCTGGATGAAACTGACACGCCACAAACCAAGGGTGATCGGCAATTTCAATGGTTTCAACTAAATTGCCATCTTCTGAACGCCCGGTAAAAACAAGTCCTGCCGCTTCCAGCTTAGCAACGTAACCATCGTTTACTTCATAACGGTGTCTATGTCGCTCTCGAATTATCGTTTCACCATAGGCCTGATAAATTTTTGAATCTTCTTTGATCACACAGTTTTGACCACCTAATCGCATGGTGCCACCTAAATCGGCACTCTCATCACGTTGAATTTTTTGACCTTGTTCATCGGTCCATTCCGTAATCAAAGCCACTACGGGATGTGGGGTATTTTTATTTAACTCACTGCTGTGTGCGTCTTTTAATCCCGCAACATGGCGGGCAAATTCTACCACCGCCATTTGCATTCCTAAGCAGATGCCTAAATACGGGATTTTATTTTCTCGCGCAAACTGAATCGCCGAAATTTTACCTTCAACGCCTCGTTCACCAAAGCCACCCGGTACTAAAATAGCGTCCTTACCTTCCAGCACGGACAGTCCCGACTCTTCTAACAGTTCCGAATCAATGTAATCGATATTCACGCGGGTATTGGTATGAATTCCAGCATGAATTAATGACTCAATCAAAGACTTATACGCTTCGGTTAAATCCACATATTTACCGACCATGGCAACTTCAACAGACTTATGAGGATTTAATTGTGCGTTTACAACGGCATCCCAATCGCTTAAATCCAGCGATTTGGTTTCAATATTTAATCGCGTCATCACCAGATCATCCAATCCCTGTTCGTGCAACATTCTAGGCACAGAATAGATTGTTTTGGCGTCCAATGAGTTAATAACGGCTTTTTCTTCCACATTGGTAAACAGAGCAATTTTACGTTTATCACTGGCTTCTAACGGCCTTTCTGAGCGACAAATCAAAATATCTGGCTGAATACCAATGGAACGCAACTCTTTTACCGAATGCTGTGTTGGCTTGGTTTTCATCTCGCCTGCAACGGCAATATAGGGGAGCAATGTCAAGTGCATAAACAGAGAACGCTCTCGACCCACCTCAAGACTCAACTGACGAATGGCCTCTAAAAAAGGCAGTGATTCGATGTCGCCCACCGTACCGCCTACTTCAACCATGACCACATCATAGCCCGCCGCGGCGGCTTGAATTCGATTTTTGATTTCATCCGTAATGTGTGGAATAACCTGAACGGTTCCGCCTAAATAATCGCCACGACGTTCATTACGAATAACGGTCTCATAGACTTGCCCCGTTGAAAAACTATTACGACGGGTAAAATGGCGCTGAACAAAGCGTTCATAATGACCTAAATCTAAGTCCGTTTCTGCACCATCATCGGTGACAAATACCTCACCATGTTGCAGCGGACTCATGGTTCCTGGATCGACATTAATATAGGGATCCATTTTAAGCATACTTACTTTTTGGCCTCTTGCCTCAAGTAAAGCACCCAAAGAAGCGGAGGCAATTCCTTTGCCTAACGAAGAAACCACACCACCTGTTACAAAAATAAATTTAGTCATTTAGCACACTTTTAAAAGGGTTAGAAATCTCAGAAATTACTGAGCATTTGAGCAATCAGAATGGAAGAGAATTATAGCCGAAAAGCTTTTTTTCAGCAATGTAATTGTTTATTCCTAACCCCCCTTATTCATAAGGCGGTAGCACTCTCTTTGTGAGAGGGATAAGATTTGAATAGCAGGTTGTTTTTTTTCTCCCCCCCCCTTCTCCTCCAACAAAGAGGCCTTTATCTTGTTAGTACACGACACACAGCCCAATACACTTATCATCATGCCATTAAAGGTTAACACAGGCCAAAAAGAGCGCTCCCAAGTTGGAATATTGTTTTTTTGAAAAAAAGACTTGAGCTTCTTTCGATTCAAATCGTCTTCTTTAGAGATGTTTCTGACGACACACTCTGATAATCTTGCCATCAAAGCGCATTCAATTTGAAAGGTATAATAGACCTCCTGCGCAGATAACGAAGACGCACTTAAACAGAGCTTACCCTCATCTAAACGCAGTACAAAAGACTGATTTTCAGCCCCCCATTTCTCACCATCAACACTTAAACTCACTTTCCATGCATAAGGCAACAAGCGGTCTTTTAAATAATATAATCGTTTACGGTAAAAACAGAGCACCCCCTGAGACATCTTATAAGAGAAGGCATTTTTTCGACTCTCTGCTTGCTGCTTTAATACCTCCTCAATCCATTCATAATGTCTTGCAGAGAGCACTAAACGATATTGTTTAAACAGCCAATAACGCAATGTATTTTTCTGCTCTAACCAGTCCAAATAATTCAGGGAGTCGAAGTCAAAATAGAACGCAGTGCCTTTCATCGTCGCGAATGACTGCTCTGCCATTCGATTTAACAACGTATGCGCTTCTGCCATATTGTTAGCCGCTCGAGCCAAGTTTTTTTCAACGTCTGGCCAATGCGTATATAACGCCGGGAGTACCTCTTGGCGAATCGCATTACGACGATAGTAGGTCAAATTATTGCTGGGATCTTCTACCCAACGTAATTTAAAATGCTGGGCATAGGCTTTTAGCATTGAGTAAGGAGTGGATAATAAGGGGCGACAGTGCCATGCCTCGCCTGTTGTTGTAGACAACGTTTTAGCATAGGGCATGGCGGCCAAACCTGATACCCCTGCCCCTCTGGCTAAATTTAACAGTACTGTTTCAGCTTGATCACGTTGATGATGACCTGTAACCAACACATCTGAGTCTAAACAACACCCTGTGGTAAGCGCTTGATAGCGCAACCGTCGCGCGACGGATTCAATGCCTTCACGCTTAACGGACGTCCATTGAAGCTGAGTGAAGGTAAATGAAACCCCCAATGAAAGACAAAAGGCTTCACAATGCTTAACCCAATCGTCCGCACTTTTTTGTAAACCATGGTGAACATGATGCGCAATAAGCCGCCCTTTTAAACAGGGGGCTTGAGAAAGTAAATGCAATAATACGGTTGAATCCAAGCCACCACTAAACGCCACATGGACATGAGAAAAACCAGCATATTGGCGTGTAAATACGTCCAATGCTTCTGTAAAAGAGGGTAAAAAATCAGGGGAATTTTGCACCAAACAGCTCGCATTAACCAAAAAGGTTAACGCGCCATACGTTAGCCTTCAAAATTGCCATAAGCCATATAACGCTGATAACGAGACTCTAACAACTCATCAATCGGCTTCTCTTTAAGCTGTTCTAGCTGCGCAATCAGAGCCGTTTTAAGGTTACTTGCAGCCAATTGATAATCTCGATGTGCGCCACCTAATGGTTCTGGAATAATGCCATCAATCAACCCAAGTGATTTTAAACGCGTTGCTGTAATCCCCAGCGCCTGAGCCGCGTCGGCGGCATTGGCGGCATTTTTCCATAAAATAGAGGCACAGCCTTCTGGTGAAATCACCGAATACGTCGAGTACTCCATCATCATCATCACATCACCCACACCAATCGCTAAAGCGCCGCCCGAGCCTCCTTCACCGATTACGGTGCAAACAATCGGTACTTTTAGCTCAGCCATCTCAATTAAGTTTCGAGCAATGGCTTCACTTTGACCGCGCTCTTCGGCATTAATGCCTGGATACGCCCCAGGGGTATCAATAAAAGTAATCACAGGCAATCCAAAACGCTCTGCCATTTTCATTAAACGCAACGCTTTACGATACCCTTCTGGACGTGGCATCCCAAAATTACGACGAATTTTTTCTTTGGTATCTCGCCCTTTTTCTTGAGTGATCAGCATCACAGGTTGGCCGTCTAAACGCGCCAATCCGGCAACAATCGCCTCATCGTCTGCAAAGGCACGGTCGCCATGTAACTCTTTAAAATCGGTGAAAATGGCAGGAATATAATCCAGTGCATACGGACGCTGTGGATGACGTGACAATTTAGCGATTTGAACATCGGTTAATTTTTTAAACGTAGATTCCGTTAAGTTTTTACGCTTCTCTTCTAAAGCGGCAATTTCTTGCACCAAGTTAACATCGCCCCCATCTAAATGACGTAATTCATCAATTTTTGCTTCCAGCTCAGCAATGGGTTGTTCAAAGTCTAAAAAATCAAGTTTCATGGTATTTCCGTCTTATATAAGATTCACGTGACAAAGTTGCAGAACATTTTATCAAAAATGCCTCATTCTCATTCACTTTTCTTAGCTGGTCATTAAACAAGCGCTTTAACATTAAAGGCAACTACAGTAAAATACCCTTAACTCACGCTACAACTAAGTATTATTACTAGTCAATATTAACAATTATTAAAAAGGTTATTTCCCCTATGTTTTCAGTACGCTCCATCCATACCTTCGCCCTTATTAGCAGCGTTAGCTTAATACCTCTTTCAATACACGCCGCCGATCCTCAATCACTTGGACTCTCAGGAAGCGGAGAAGCCGGATACAATAGCAGTACCGGAAACACCACGACAACCAGTGTATTTGGTGCCATTAAGCTCAACTACAATCAAATGGATCATGAAATAAAATCAATTCTTGAGGTCAATTATAAATCTGAAAACGATGTTCAAACACAAGAGCGTTACTTACTTGACCTGCAACGAAACCACTTTTACGATGAAGCTCGCAGCTACTATAGTTTTGTAGGAGGAAAGTTTGAAAACAGTCGCTTTGAAGACATTGACTTAGATGCCGCTCTTTCAATCGGTTTAGGTAAAGCGCTCTACCAAACGGAACAAAGTAAGCTCTCTGGTGAAATTGGTCTTGGTTATCAATCCATAACGTACACCAGTGCGGGCGGTGGTAATAGCACCGATCAAATGATTGGACGATTAAAACTGGATTTTAGCCATCAAATCAATGAACAGGTCACCTTTTCGCAAGATGCTCTGCTATTAACCGGTTCAGAACAAACCAAACTGGAAACCAATACGGGATTGAAAGTGAAAGTGGCCGATAATATGAATGTAAAATTAGGATACAAATACCGACATAATGATACCCCAGCCACAGCAACTCTTAAAAAGACCGACACGCAAACCACGTTAACGCTTATTTACGACTTCTAACGCTAAGATAACGTACTGTTTGGAGGCTTTTTTAAAGAGCCTCCAATCAACACTTAAGCGTTCATATTTTTCGCTTTCACTGCTTGAGTTTGCTGATAAATAGTCAACAGCGCTTGATGACGCTCGCTGGATGTAAAGATATCCAATCCAATCGCTTCACCCCACATCACTTGGTTGCCACTGATGTTAAGCCAAGCTTGCTCACTCACTGCCTGCCCAAATAGACACTCCATCGCATAGGTATTCACCTCGTCATTTAATTGCATTTCAACGCCATACTGTAACGCACGATACGCCAATAACCATGGATTATTCGGTGACATAAAGCACAGCGCATCTTGAACCATTTCAAGCGCATCTTCGTACGCTTGTGCGGCTAAATAACACCAAAACTTCAACTCTACCACTTTCAGCTCTGCCCAAAAACTTTTGGGATCGGGCATCAAGCCAATTAAAGACGCCACGCCTTGGTGGTCACTCAGCCCCAGCTCATCAATTAATGCAACCAACCCTAAAAAATCACGATCGGTATCCAACGCTAATAACGATTCACGTAAAATACGCCCTGTATTTTGATTACTCTCAATCAACTCACTGTTTGGGTAAATTTCTGACATGCCGGGTACAACAATTCGACAGGCTTCAAAGTCGTAATGATTATAGTTGGCGACATATACAGAGCACCCTTGTTGCTCAACTTTGCCACAGAGTTGTGACCACTGCTCTTCGGTTGACCCTGAGAAATCCCAATGAACAAATTCGTGATCATAACGATCTGAAATAAAGTGCGCATGGATTAAACCACTCGAATCAATAAAGTGATTTTCTAAGTTCTCATCTTCTGCCACAACAAACTCATCAAAAACAGGCATTTGAAAACCGTCTAAATTGCCCAATTGTCGCCCTTGTAATGACTCGGTTAAGGTACGCTCTAACGCCACCTCAAACATAGGGTGCGCACCAAACGAGGCAAAACAGAGCCCTGTTTTTTGTTCAAAGAGCATCACATTAATGACGGGAAACTGCCCGCCAAGCGATGCATCACGAATCGACAGCACAATCCCTTCTTTATTGAGCGATTGAATCGCCTGAACCACGTCAGGATACAGCTGCACAATCTCATCGGGTACCTCAGGCAAGCAGATGTTTTCACGCATGATTTTATTTTTAACCCAACGCTCAAAAATCTCAGACAAGCCTTGTACTTGAGCTTCAGCGGCACTGTTTCCTGCGGACAAACCATTACTGGCATATAAATTACTAAACAAGTTCATTGGAAAGTAAGCTGTCTCCCCCGTAGAAACCTCTTGCATTGCAATAGAGCGAACTTCATTTTGAGTGTCATTAAAGCTTAATAGGTCACAAAACTCGATTTCATTATTTTCATCATAAAAATTCCATAATTTCTCTGTTAAACACTGTTTAAACGTGACCTCAGAAAAGGATTTTTCAGTTGGGTAATACAACCAAGAACCGGCCGCTTCATCGGGTTTTGATTCAAGCCAGTAGTCTGAAAAAAAGTAATTGGTCGACAGGCGCTCTAAATATTCACCCAAGGCGCTGGCAAGGGTTGATTTTCGACTGGTTCCCTTACCATTGGTAAACAATCCCGGACAACGCGCATCGTAAATATGCAGCGAAAACACATTGGTCACAGGATTTAACCAAGACGCTTCAACAATATCAAACCCCGCCTCTTTTAAAATACGCTGCATATTGGCGATCGATGCTTCTAAACAATCATCTTTACCTTTAATATACGTTAGTTCACTCACTCTTTACTCTCCTAATTTAGAGATTTGCACGCCTTGTACAAATGCCTTATTTTTAATGTTTTTTGTAACCATTTAGCGTAACGGACCCCTTAAATAAACACAGCCTGTTGTCGCACAACTTTTATTAATTTCGTATTTTGATAAAACATGCGTAGAATCAAATAAGTAAAATCCTTATTTCATATACTGCAAAGGTCACCATTATGAATAAAATACCGTTTAAAACTTACTCTCTTTCACTTTTAATACTCAGTGGCTTACTGAGTTCAAATTCTGTTTTAGCCGAACCTCATCCCGGGAAGGTACTGCATGATGACAACAACTGTATAAGATGTCATGTCGACAAGCCTTATAGCCCCACTAAAACGGACTCATATCCAAAACTCATTAAAAGAGTTACGTTCTGTAATGAAAACTTAGGCATTGGATTATTTGATGATGAAATCGAAGAGCTTGCCGACTACCTCAATGATACCTACTATAAACACCCTAAATAACGAGATGCTTGAATCGTTACAGGGTCTATTTCTTACGCTGTAACCGAGCAAGATTCTCTTTAAATGTCTGCATAATAAGAGGGTCTGCCTTTTCCACCCCCTCCTCATACAACTGGTTCTGCGCATCGGCAACCACTTTATCAATGGCTTCAAGCAAAAAATAGTAGCTCTGTTGACTGGACAGCGCTTTCCAGTTCCTTACATTTGAGCGCCAAGTTTTGTTTAATACCTTATCTTTCTCAAGCATCACTAAAATCCGCTCTAATAAGCGATTTAAAGGAGCAATGGTTTCATACGCTTGGTAAGGTCGTTTAAACGAATCATAAAAGCTTCGTCGGTATTGTTGCGCAATTTGCAAGGCTTCTACCATCGGTAGAATACGACTGTCCTGCGCTGTTTTTTCTGCCTGCTCAAGGCGTTCTACACTGAGCATGGGGGCATCGGACTTCCAGCGTCCAAAAACAATGTATATATTGTTACGTTCAATAAAAAGATGCTTACCTTCATTAAGTGACATCACATCTTGGGCTGAGACCAAATACTCCAACGCCTCTTTCTCTAGAACAGTGGTATCCTGCCAAACATCCCAAGCGGTATCGTAAGGAGACACCTCACCGTTTGAAGCACTTTTTTTAGTCATCGGAACGCAAGATAATCCGTAATCGTGACCTTCTACATACTCCAGTACCGACAACACATAATCACCCGTTTCGCTTACTCCCGTAACAAGACCAATAATAAACGCATCGTCTTTAATATTGCCCGCGGGGTAAGCTACAAATACCGTTTCGCCGATTTTAAACGATTTAGTTGCCATGACCTGAAAGCTCCATAAGAGCAAAAAACTCATGCACAGTATTCTACAGAAAAAAGGAGTTTTATTTTTCTCCCCCCCTATCGGATACATTAATCCGCGTCCTTACTTAAAGGCTCCTTAACGGCTAATACATCACAAGGTGCGTCATTAATAACCGAGTGCGTGGTGGAACCAATTAACCTTTTGAAACCTGAAAGACCATGAAACCCCATCACAATCAAATCCACTTTATTCACTTTCGCCATGGTAATGATTTCATCCCCTGGATTGCCTGAAATACTCATAAAATCAGCAATTCCATATTGATCGGCTATTTTTTTCAAACGTTTTTCTGATGTTTCAAACAGCGTTTTTGCCAGCTCTTCATCCCAAAGTCCCGGCATTCCCATCAGTGCAACATCTTCTAGTACGGGGTATATTGGAATATCAACCACATGCAATAGCTCAAGTTTGGCACCCCATTTACTCGCAATATCTTGCGCCTTTAACAGCGCTGAAAGGCTCTGTGTTGAAAAATCCGTAGCGATTAAAATCCGTTGATAATTTGCCATGGTGTGCCACCCCTTATTGGTTACAAATATTGTCACAAAAGTGACACTAGTTATTCACAATTCTTGTGGATAAAATTGTGTGTAATACCCTGTTAAACCCAAAAAAACCTGTAATTTCTTAACCTTATCCAATGCTGTTCATTTTTTAATCAACCGCCATATTTTGGGCTTTTTTTAAGCGTTTTTGTAACCGCTGTTCAATGGTATCCGCTACATTATTTCTTAAATACACCGGTAAGGCCAATGGTAAATACGTCGACGAATCCTCTAACGCCATTCGCTGTACCAGCTGTGCAACAGCGGCAGCGGAAGGCAATGTTTCAAACCAAGTTGAAAATAAGCCACTTAAGCTAGGGTATTCACTCGCCACATCCCCTAAACCGATGCTATTAGGATCTAACAATTTAAATCGTTTTTCAACCTCTTTTGGTGAGATTAAACTCGCCTCAGAAACCTGCCACTGCTTTGTTTTTAGGTTAAATGTACCCGACTGAAAATACACTTCTTTCATACGAGCATCCATTAAAGCACACCATGAAATTTCATCCAAATTCGCATAGGTTTCTAAAGAGGTTAATTCGCTCAACACCCGTTCTGCCATCGCTTCTAATGACGATACGCCTATTACGGGTTTATCCCAGCCCAACGCCAATCCTTGCACCACGCCCGATGCAATACGAACCCCTGTAAAGGCTCCAGGACCTTCTCCATACGCTAAAACATCAATCTCCACGCCCGTCATGCCCGATTCACTCAACACTTCATCGACCATCTCTAATGCCCTGAGAGCATGCTTCTGGGGCAAAATCTCATAGCGTTGATAATGTTGATTTTTGGTTATTAATGCTACCGAACACGCAACGGTAGAGGTTTCTATGGCTAATATCGAGTATGTCTTTATCATTTTTTCCTTCCAACACCCTCTTTACAAAGGGAATATAAATACGTTAGCTGTAACTACTCCGCGAGTAGTCAATACATATAGTAACGGCTCAGATGGCTCCTGAAAACGGTCAAATCAAGGCGAAAAATGTGAGTTTACAAGTGTAAATGTCCATTTTTTAACACAGAGTTGACCTTTTTCAGGGGCTAGCTGAGTCGTTACCGCTAGCTAAGCTTTTCTATGGCCTCTTCTGCGCAATAAACCCATGGAAAATCCGGTAAACTCTCTCGAATGGTCGTGCCATACCCTTTCGATGATAGCCTAGGGTCACACAGCATTAACACGCCTCGATCCGTCGAATCACGAATCAGGCGACCGGCACCTTGTTTCATTGCAATCACCGCTTCTGGCAATTGAAAGTGAACAAAACCGTTTAATCCTTTCTCTTTTAAGTACGCCTCTCTTGCTTGTACAATCGGATCATCTGGCGGTGCAAATGGAATTCGATCAATCATCACTAACTTGAGAGCATCTCCTTTGACATCCACGCCCTCCCAAAAACTGCTGGTTCCTAATAAAATCGTTTGCTCTGCTTCTTTAAAACGCTGCAACAAAACCAATTTAGGTAATTCGCCTTGCACCAAAAGACTCCCCTCCCAGTGCTGTTCCAGAATGGCTTTGGCTTCTTGCATGGCTCGGTGGCTGGTAAATAAAATAAAGGCATGTCCCTTACTGGCCTTAAGAAGAGGCCAAGCGGCTCGTAAACAGACTTTAATGTAGTCTTCACTTCTTGGCTCGGGCAAGCCTATTGGATGATATATTACGCCTTGTGTTTGATAATCAAACGGACTAGACCAATGACGTGTTTCGGCTTCACCCAATCCAAGCCGGTTCGCAAAATAGTCAAATTTTCCACGCACACTTAAAGTGGCTGAGGTAAATAACCATGCGCCGGCAATCGCTTCTCTTTGACGACTAAAGGGCGCCGCGACACTCAGTGGGGTTAAATTCAATTTAAACCGAGCCTGAGAAGACTCTATCCACCGAATTTTATTTTCGGATTTGGCGTTCATCCACTCTTTAAACTGGCCTTCAAAATCCTTAGCACGCTTGTAAACTGCTGTAATTTGCTTTCCTCTCTCCGCAACCGATTTAAGGCTTTCAATTAAGCGAGATAGTGAGTCCATAAAGCGTTTTGCAACTAACTGAAATGCGGCTTCTTGTTCGAGTTGTTGCCAAGTCCAGCGTTTATCCCATTTACCAAGTGATTCATTTAATAATTTAATTTGTTCTGCCAAATGAGTAGCTTGCTCAACCAGCTCGATGGATTCAGGCGACTCTGATTTTTGTGCTTGCTTAATGTCTCGAGTCAACTCTTCCAATTGACCACGTGTGATTGAGAATCCTAAAAATTGAGCGGCAATATCGGGTAATCGATGTGCTTCATCAAACACATACACATCCATATTGGGTAAAAGCTCACCAAACCCTTGCTCCCTTAACGATAAGTCGGCACAAAACAGATGATGATTCACCACTAAAACCTGTGCTTCAGCGGCCTTTTGCTTTGCCTTGGGGTAAAAACAACCTGACTCCGCATTGCAATCAGCGGCCTGACAAAACTCCAACCGAGCACACACTTTACGCCAAATGGGGTCCTCTTCCGCAACCGCATCAAGTTCCGACTTATCACCGGAGGTTGTTGTGTTTTCAGCCCAGTCTCGAATCAAAGCCAGTTTTTTCCAGTCTGCACGACTGTGTTGTTCAGCCGTTTCAGTAATTTCCAGCCGCTGAGGGCACACATAGTTATCTCTTCCTTTTAAAATGCGTGCCTTGCCTTTAATACCACACGCCTTAAACAGCGTAGGCATATCTTTTTGAACCAATTGTTCCTGTAATGTTTTGGTTGCGGTGGAAATCATCACGGTTTTACCTGAAAGCAGTGCCGGCACTAAATAAGCAAAGGTCTTTCCCGTGCCGGTACCCGCTTCAGCCAATAAAGTACCTTCTGTTTGAATCAGTTTTTCAATATCACTCGCCATTTCAATCTGGGGTGCTCGGGCATGATATCCCTCCACATACTCTGAAAGCGTTCCCTCTTCCCCCATCACTTCTTCAAGGGTTAGAGCACTCAGGGTCGCTTTCTCTGCTGACTCTTTGATGGTTGTTGACGTTAAAGACATATTAAAAAACATCCTACAGGAGGTATAAAAATGTAGACATTATACCCAGATCCGCAGATATAAAGGTGAATTAGGGTGTCAGTAACTTGATGTGTATCGTAAACACAAAAAAGACAATGAGACCTTATTGATACATTCCCAAGCGACTTGAAAGTATGGCTTTTTTACG
Source organism: Thiomicrorhabdus sp. (assembly GCA_021648185.1). The sequence goes on from JAKITH010000001.1 coordinate 36,710, forward strand.
TTTTCTAGGCAACTAAAAGGCTTGTGCTATAAACGGACCCTCTATCTGAGGATTAGAGCTAGACAACCATGATTTAAAGGTCTATAATGCGCGTCTTCAAATTTGAACTTAAGTCGAATTAGTTTTTAAATATTTGACCCTATAAAAAACGGATATATCCCATGAAAATTTTATCTTCATTAAAATCAGCTAAATCACGTCATAAAGACTGCCAAATTGTTAAACGTCGTGGAAAAGTGTATGTTATTTGCAAAACGAATCCTAAATTTAAAGCGCGTCAGCGTTAATATTTAGGTTTATTGCAATAACCAAAAAGGCGCCCTGATCAGGCGCCTTTTTTTATGGCTTCAATAAAGATTATTTAAAACTAACCCACTGCCTCAATGTCTGGCTCAACATAACTGCCCTCAACCTTTTGAATCGTTTCAATAATTAAATCCGTATCCACCTTTCCAATAAAGTAATTGGCTCCCATTCCTAACACTTCTCGACTGTTATTATCGCTGGTCATGGAGGTATGGACAATAATGGGTAAACCACTGGTTCTCGGGTTGGCTTTAAGGGTTTTTATAACGGTATGCCCTGATGCAACGGGCATTTCAAGGTCTGTAAACACCATTGAAACATCTTCTAACGATTCTAATTCGTCGATATAGTCTAATAATTGCCGTCCATCATCAAACCCTTTGTACTTCAAGCCAAGCTGTGTGAAGACCATCCCCATGTATTTTTGAATCGACTTACTGTCTTCTGCAAATAAAATCGTTTTCTGATACATTTCATCACTAAAATGTACATCGGTACTTTCAACGGTTTTAGCCGAAGCAAAAATCTTTTCTGCCACCGCGGGCATTGCTTCAATTAACAGTTTTTCAATGTCTAAAATAAAACAGAGTGTCTCACTGTTTTCTAAATAGGTATGATTCACAATTTGATTGGAATTCACATCCACATTGTAGTTTCCAGCGGGGTGAATGTCGGACCAGTTTTTCTCTTCTACCCCATGAATATGAGACACTCTTAAACCAATAAAGTTATTACTGAAATCGGCTACGATAATAATCGACTTTTCCCGCTCCTCTTCCGTCATATCAAACGACATCCACTTAGGCAGATCAATCACAGGCAAGTACACACCACGAAGCTCAATCATTCCTTCAACCAAAGGGTTATGGTCTGGCATAGGAGCAACATCGTAAGAGCGCCCTTCTAATACTTCACGCACCTTAAACACATTCATTCCGTAGTAAGGAGGATCATACTCAGGCTTTGGAAATTGAACTTGAAAGATCATCAAGCTCATTTGATTGTTTTTACTTAATTGTGCCGTTTTTTCAACTTGTTCTAAAGTAGTACTCATACCTGTCGCCCACCCTAAGCATTAAACTCAATAAAAAAGACTTGCATACCAAACTTGTTTTTTAATTCTAACCCAAAACCCTAATCTCTATTTAAAATAGTTAATAAAAAAATAGGAAGGGGGGGGGGAGAAAAATTAATTCAGCATTTTTTTAACGGGTTTAAAAGATTTACGATAACCTTCAATTAAGCCGTTTTCCTGAATGGCCAACAAATGTTTCACTGTTGGATACCCTTTATGCTGGTCAAAACCATACGCGGGGTGCTGTTTATGCAAATCAAACATCTGTTGATCACGATACACTTTAGCCAAAATGGAGGCGGCGCTGATTTCCATTACTTTATCATCGCCTTTCACGACAGATTGACATGGTAAAGACACTTGAGGGCAACGATTACCATCAATATACACTTGAGAAATTTTCTCCCCCCCCTGAACCAATTGTAAAATGGCTCGCTGCATCGCGAGCATCGTCGCTTGTAAAATATTCAGTTCGTCAATCTCTTCGGGGGTGGCTACGGCAATGGCATAAGCTACGGCCTGCTCTTTAATCAAAGCCGCCAATACTTCCCTTTTAGAAGCCGTCAATTTTTTAGAATCTTTTAAAGGCAGTTGACAGTTTCTAGGCAAAATAACGGCTGCAGCCACCACATCCCCAATCAAGGGTCCACGCCCTACCTCATCCACTCCCACGGTTTCCCCCGTTAAAGAGATAAATTCAGGGGCTAAGTTCTCTGAAAATAGTTTATTTTGCAAGCAACTTACCTTTTAAATCCGCCCACTCATCAATGGCATCCGCCGCTAATTCGGAGGCATTTTGTTTTAATGACGTATATTGCTGCTCAAATGCCTTAATCTGTTTTGCCCTTAATTGAGTATCCATAATTAGACGCCCCATCTGTATCGCAATTTTATGTGGCGTTGCTTGATCTTGAATCAACTCGGACACCAGTGATTGATTCGCTAAAATATTCGGCAGACCAATCCATTTTGTGGTGGCCAAACGCTTCATCATCCAATACGAAATAGGATGAACCTTAATCGCCAATACCAACGGTTTTTTCATGAGTGCACATTCAAGCGTTGCAGTTCCCGATGTCACTAAAGCTTGGTCACACGCTTCAAGCACTTGACGTGACTGTCCTTCGATCAAGCGGATATTAAGTCCTCTACCAAATTGATCAACTGCCTCTTGAATTCGTACTTTTGCTTTTTCATGTACATAGGGAATCAAAAACAGCATCTTAGGATAAATGTCTGCAAGCAATTTAGCACTTTGAATATAAACATCGGCCATGCGGTTAATTTCACTCATACGCGAACCTGGCAAAATAGCCGTCACAGCCGCAAGGGGTTCAATCTCAAAATGAGTGCGTGCGGATAGGGTATCAGGAGCATTAGGAAACTCATTGGCCAAGGGATGACCCACAAACTTCACAGGAATATCATAACGATGATAGTAAGGAGGCTCAAACGGAAATAAAACCAACACGCCATCTACGGAGTGACGTATTTTTTCCAAACGTTTTTCTCGCCACGCCCAAACGGAAGGGCCTACATAGTGTACCGTGGTAATGTTATTTTTTTTTAACGCCTCTTCCACTTTAAAATTAAAGTCAGGGGCATCCACCCCGATAAAGACATCGGGCTTGACGGTCAAAAATCGTGCAATAATCGATTTACGGATTTTAAGAAGTTCAAATAGATGTTTTAACACTTCAAAAAAACCCATCACAGAGAGCTTTTCCATAGGATGCCAGCTCTGAAAGCCAAGCGCGATCATTTTAGGCCCCCCGATACCAACAAAGGTTGCATCTGGATAACGCGCTTGAAGACTTTGCATCAGTGCCGCGCCCAGTGTATCACCAGACGCTTCACCTGCAATCATTCCAATAACAAGTGATTTTTTAGATGTACAAATAGAGTTACCTGACAATACCACGTTCCGATTTTTTCAAAAACTCAATTAAAGACCCCAGCGTATTAAACCCATCATTCAAGTTTTCCAGCTCTTTAATTGCCTCTTCAAAACGATTTCCTGTCCGGTATAGCGCTCGATAGGCTTTTTTAATCAAACTTAATTGGTCACGCGTAAAGTTACGACGCTTTAACCCTTCAAAATTAATGCCTCTAGGGCTGGCTAAATTACCCGAAACGATGACAAAATTAGGCACATCCTGATTAATCACACTGCCCATACCACAAAAACTGTGTTCACCAATATGGCAAAATTGATGGACTAATGTATAGCCCCCCAAAATAGCCCAATCATTCACCGTAACATGACCAGCTAATGCCGTCGCATTCGCTAAAATGCAATGATTGCCAATCACACAATCGTGTGCAATATGAACACCGGCCATAATCCAGTTATCGCTGCCCAGTACCGTTTTTCCTAAATCCTGAGAGGTGCCACGATTAATGGTGACATTTTCACGAAACGTATTGTTATCACCAATAATCAAAAGCGTTGATTCATTATTGTATTTTTTATCTTGTGGCGCGGCACCGATCGAACCAAATGGAAAAAAATGGTTATTAAGGCCAATCTCTGTTGGCCCTTGGATCACGACATGGGGTTCTAAAATAGTTCCTGACCCGATGGTCACATCGGCTCCAATAACGCAAAAAGCCCCTATTTTTACATTAGGGGCAATATTTGCACTGGGATCAATCACCGCCGTTGCATGAATCACGGCACTATACCTTTCTTTCTGCACAAAGAAGATCGGCAGAAGCGATCAATTTACCATCCACTTTTGCGGTACAGCTAAACTTCCAGATCCCTCTTTTATTACCATGAGTGACCACTTCAAAGTCCAAACGGTCTCCTGGAACTGCAGGCTTTCTAAAACGACAATTATCCACGGCGGCTAAATAATACATGGTACTGCCATCTGGTTTCACGCCTTGACTGCGAAAAGCCAAAATACCCGTGCACTGTGCCATCCCCTCTAAAATCATCACACCGGGCATAATAGGGTGATTTGGAAAGTGTCCTGTAAACTGAGGTTCATTAAAGGTAATGTTTTTATACCCTTTTAACATGACTCCGGACTCAAACTCCGTCACTCGGTCTACCAATAAAAAAGGGTAGCGGTGCGGTAAATAATCAAAAATTTCTGTCACTTCCATCATGTTCTGTTTATCCAATTTATTCTTATGCCCTAATCCCCTGATAGAAATGCGAATTAGAGTGTAAGCAATTGATGTGCATAGTGAATGTAAAAAAGACAATGTCACCTTATTGGTGATGCGTCCTTTTTTACATTTGCTAAGTGCGTCAAGGGCTTGCGCTATAAACGTATTTTCTACTAGAGATCAGGCTTATGAGTCTTTAATCGCTAATAACTGCTCTACTTGCTTCTGCAAAGCTTTAATTTGTTTGGCCATTCTATCAAGGTGGCGTGCTCTGATACTGTTTTTTTGCCACTCCGATACAGGAATTGCAGGAAAACCTGAATAAACGCCAGACTCTTTTATCGAATGGGTTATCCCTGACTTGGCTAAAAAATGACTGTCGTCGGCAATCGTAATATGCCCCGAAAACCCAACTTGTCCAGCCACCGTACATTGCTTCCCTAACGTGGTACTGCCTGCAAACCCCGTTTGACCCGCAATGGCAGATCCCTGTCCTATTTTAACATTATGGGCAATATGCACCATATTATCGATAATACAATTATCTTCAATCACCGTGTCTTCAATGGCGCCACGATCAATGCAAACGTTATTACCAATAGACACGTCACTTCCAATCACGACGCGGCCAATTTGCGGTATTTTGATCCATTGTCCCTCGTGATTTGCCCAACCAAATCCGTCACCACCAATAATGGTGCCCGCCTCGATAATCACATTATCCCCAATCACACATTCGTGCCGAATAACCACATTGGCACCAATAGAACAATTTTCTCCAATTGAAACACACTTTTCGATCACCGCGCCAGCACCAATCTGGGTTCCCTGTTCAATCGAAACCCCTTCTTGAATCACCGCTTGAGCCATGACGGTAACATCATCGTCTAGGCAAGCCGTCTCATCAATACTGGCATCTACATGCCGTTGATAAGCCACCTTGGAAGGATTTAAAAACTGTGCAACCAATGCGTACACATAATAAGGATTCTTAACAACCAGCATCGGTGCCTTGCAACTTTCTTGATGCGTTGCGTCAAGAATTACAGCTCCAGCCTTGGTTGTTGCAAGGGAAGATAGGTATTTTTTATCGTTTAAAAACGATATGTGTTGACTGTTCGCACGATCCAATCCAGCCACCTGCTGAATGTCTCCAGTGTCTGAGCCAATTAAATCGACCTTAACGCCTAATTGTTGAAGGTGATTTACAATATCACGTAATTGCACAATTCAGGCCTAAGGGTTATTTATTAAATTCTGAACGTTGCTTATTGCTCACTGATTTTAAGTGAGAAAGCACATCATTTGTAACATCAATACGACTGTTGGTATACGCAATTCCTTCATATAAAATCAAATCAAACTGCTGTTGCTCACCAATGGCTTTAATCGCATCATTTACAATATTTTGCAAACTCGCTAACTCTTCATTACGACGCAAATTTAACAGCTCTTGCACATCATTTCTACGACGCTGAATCTCACGGGTTAACATCGTAATTTCACGCTCTTTTGTCACTCGCTGCGTATCACTCATTACCGCTTTATTCTTCTGATACTGAGACTGCTTTTGCTCTAATTTTCCCGCAAGCCCTTTCAGCTCAACCTGCTGAGGTTCAAACTCTTTTTTTAATCTTGCATCCGCTGTTTTTGCCTGAGGCGCTTGCTCTAAAAGAAGCGCAACATTGACAACCCCTAACTTAACCGATGTTTCAGCCCAAACATTCGTTGCTAACAACATCACAACAACAGACAAACAGGTCTTAAGAATTTTTTGCATTCAATTTTTCCACTTTTCGTAATTAAAAAAACAACTGTCCAGAATTGTACCCTAAAACAATACCATTAGGATAGAAAGACGGCGATAATCCATCCTTTTGTCAGCTTTTTATGGCTGCCAGAACTGTCTTAAAAAACAATTAGAACCCTGAACCTAAGACAAACTGAAAGGACTGTAGCTCATCGGTGTCATCATACCCTATCGGCCATGCAATACTAAACGACAATGGGCCTACGGGGGTGATCCAAGAAACACCTACGCCCATAGCAGATCGAAGGTCACCCACTTCAACCGTATCCAAGTCGGTAAAAACGTTACCGGCATCCAAAAAGAAGCTCATTCGCATATTACTGGAATCTTCAATAAAAGGAATTGGCAATACCATCGCAGCGGTTGTCGCTATTTTAACCGCTCCACCTTTGGGTCGACTCGTACCATCAATGGCATCAACATAATTAGCGCCTAAAGAGTTAGGCTCAAACCCACGAACCGATCCAATTCCTCCCGCATAAAAATTTCGATAAAAGGGCAATGTATCTATATTGCCAAATGCACCACCGTAAGAGAAATTACCTTTTAACTGTAGCGTCAAATTAGACGTTAGTGGGAAATACACCCCCTCATCGGCATACAATTTATAATAGGGCTGATCAGACGTTCCAGGAACAACCGTCTCCATAGAGAGTCGAGTTCGATGCCCTTTTGAAGGAAAATAAAAGGAGTTGGTTGAGTTATGACTCCATGACATGCTGGCGATTGCCGCCGAAGAGTTCTTACCAAACTCAGCGACATGATCATTACACGCCTTAAATTCTTCGGAGCACACAAGTTCCTGCGAATCCAGCTTAAGCCCATAAGTTAAGCGATCATTTTCACTTAGTGGATACCCTAATGAAGCTCTAACTCCAAAGTTATTGGTATTAAAATCGGCAATTTGCAACTGGTCAGCATCAATTTCACTTAAGTAAAACCCGGCCCCTAAACTCACTCCATCTTCCGTAAAATAGGGATTAGTCAAGCCAATATCAGCGGTTTTTCGAGAGGCACTGGTCGCGACTTTAAAATCTAGCTTATTCCCACTGCCAATAAAGTTTCGCTCCGAAACGCCAATATTAAAACTCACACCATCCAGTTGAGAGAAGCCAACTCCGGCACTAAAAGAACCCGTTGACTGCTCTTCCACCTTAATAACCAAGTCTACCTGATCCGCACTCACTCGTTTTGTTTGGACATCGGCCATTTTAAAGAAGCCTAAGCGTGTTAAACGAGCGGTTGACTGACGAACCAACTTCAGTGAATAAGGCGCGCTTTCCAATTGGCGCATCTCACGTCGAATAACATAGTCGCGTGTACGCGTATTTCCTTCAATCACAATTCGACGAATATAGACTCTATTTTTAGGCTCAAAATGAAAGCGTAAGGCAATGGTTTTATTCTCGTCGTTCAAATCGGTATCTGGTCTAACCTCCGCAAAGGCATAGCCCTCTTCACTCAATCGATCACGAATCGCATTGACCGCAGCAATCACCTTAGAGCGAGAGAACACATCATCCACACTCAATCCCAATAATTTATGTAAGTCCTTCTTATCCAGAATGGTTTCACCAATAAACTGAATATCGGAAACACTGTACTGTTCACCTTCATCAATATTAATGGTGGTAAAGACTCGTGTTTTATCGGTCGATAAGCTGATCTGAAAAGAGGAAACCTGAAATTTAGCGAACCCTAAATCCATATAATAGGATTTTAACGTTTCAATGTCCCCCTGCAACTGCATCTTTGAATACGCATCGCCTACTGACATTTGTAATAAGGACTTTAAACGCTGGTCAGAATAGATATGATTACCAACCAACGTAATACGACCAATCGTAGCCGGTTCACCTTCTGTAATAACGACCTTTAAAGCCACTCGATTACGCGGTAACACCTCACTGTCAATTTCAATTTTTGCCGCATAATAGCCTTGATTTTGATAACGACGGCTTAAATCAACGACCACCCGCTCTAATTCTAAGTGATTATAAATCCGCCCCTTCTTAAGCCCTAGCGAATCCAACGCATCATTTAAGGTATCGCTGTCAATCAGCTTATTTCCTTCAATGGTCACTTCTGAAATAGAAGGACGTTCGACCACCTTAATGACCAGAGTATTCGACCCTTTTTTATACAGGGCTACGTCTTTAAAAAAACCCGTTTTATATAATTCTTGAATACTTTTTTGTGATAGTTTTCGGTCTAAAAACTCACCTTTAGAGATAGGCAGATAGGTACTAATCGTTGAAAAATCAATACGATTTGCACCCTCTACCTCAATGTCTTTTACAGTAAAAGCGTGTACCAAACTGGGGAGTAATAACAGGCATGAAACGACACTTGAAATAGCCGTTTTTTTAAATTTTATTTGCGTCATATCAACCATTAGAAATTCTTAAAACATCATTAAACAAGGCAACAAACGTTAACCCAATAATTAAAACAATACCGATCCGTTGACCGATCTCCATCACTTGAGCACTCACAGGTGAGCCCTTCACCATCTCAACCAAGTAATATACCAAATGACCGCCATCTAATATAGGAATGGGTAATAAGTTTAATAAGCCAATGCTTAAACTAATTAACCCAAGCAACCCTAAAAAAGTAACCAACCCCGACTGCATCGCCTGCCCAGAAAACTGAGCAATACTTAATGGGCCCGACAAATGTTGCAAACTAACATCGCCAAAAAACATGCGTTGCAACATGATTAAACTCATGTTAAATAGATCTACCGTACGATGATACCCCTGCTGAATCGCGTCCATTAAACCATACTGAGTAACTATGGTATAAGGCTTTAAACGTTCTGGAGAGACGTAGACACCAATGCCCATTTGTCCAACGACCTGACCCGACTCCAATGACTTCTGCCCAAGTTCCATCGTTGTCGTATACAGTGCGCCCTCTCGAATGTAATGCACCTCTACCTTTTGAGCGGGCTTGTCCTGAATAGCATTTACTAAGGCCATCCAATCTGGCGTAATGGCGTCATTAATCGCAACAATTTCATCTTGAGGAAGTAAGCCCGCCTGAAAAGCGGGTCCATCGGGTAATACCGTCCCTAAAATAGGCGGTAAAGGGATATTAAACGGAGAAAACCCTAATTGTCTCAGCCAATTCTGCTCAGGCTTATTTAAGTCAAGCGCCGAAAGAGAGACCTCATTTAAAGTAAGTACCTCGCCAGTATCAATTCGCTCTACCACAAAATCAGCCGCTTCCTGATGGTGAACCTTGGCTTTCAATAAGGCTTGATGAACCGTTTGCCAACTGTAAACAGGCTCAGCATCCACGTGAGTGATCGACCAGTCCGAACCATTCCGTTGAAAAAAATCATTAGGAAGCGCTTCTCCAATAGGAGAGTCCAATGTGACTTCATTAAAAATAGGCTTTAGGCCTGTGACGCCTACCAGATACATCACCGTAAAAACCAATACGGCAAACACCAAATTCACCAATGGTCCAGCCAGAACCACTGCAAAACGTTTATAGACACTCTGGCGATTAAATGCACGCGCTAACTCATGCTTCTGAACAGGCCCTTCTGCCTCATCCAAAAAACGAACATAACCCCCTAACGGAATAATACCCACTTTAAATGTGGTTTCTTTGCCCTGCCGTTCATAAATGCTTTTGCCAAAACCAATCGAAAACACATTTACTTTAATATTAAACCAACGTGCGACTTGGTAATGCCCCCATTCGTGAATAGCAACTACAATCCCCATCACCACAATAAAGCCTAAAACAGACCATAAAAACGTCACCTAAGTCGCACTCCCAAAGTGCCATAGCACATACATCATTGGAACCGCAATTAATAAACTGTCCGCTCGATCTAAAATCCCACCATGCCCTGGAAAAATACTACCACTGTCCTTTAACCCTGACTGGCGCTTTAACACACTCTCAAACAGGTCACCCAAAACAGAAAACAGAGCCACCGCCGCTAAGGCAACGGCAAAAAACCAAATCGATACATTTAATGCCACTTGTAACCAAAGCACGCCCATTAAACTAATCGTAAAGGCCAATGCAACACCACCCCAAACGCCTTCCCATGTTTTACCCGGACTCACGTATTGAGCCAGCTTAGTTTTGCCAAAACGCTTACCACTAAAATAAGCGCCTGTGTCCACCGCCCAAATTACCAGCAAACTCAACAACACAATTTGAGGTGAAAATTCATTTCGAAAATGGGTCAAGGCGGAAGTAAATAAGACAATAGACAATAGACCGGTGATTAAAATAAAAAACGGGGATGTAGGCCCTTCAACCCCTTTGCTTTTTTGATAACGAAGCACCACAAAAACAAGTAACAGCGCTTCAATCAACGTCAAAATCACAATGCTTTGAATCGATAACCACGATAAACCAAGCCAACTGATCAAAGCAACCAGCAAAGAAAAACTTACTTTTTGCCACAAAGCGGTTAGTTTCGCAAAACCTGACCACTCCCATGCCATCACCACGCCAATCAGCAATACGATCCACTGCCAAACCATATCCGTTGACTTAAACAACGCCAGAACGGCTAAAACGGCTAAAATCACCGCGGTAATAATCCGTTGCTTTAACATTATTTGGCCACCTGCTCGCTGGTTTTACCAAAACGGCGTTCTCTTGAGGCAAAGGACTCAATCGCTTTATCAATACTGGCTTCATCAAAACTAGGCCATAAATCTTCGGTAAAATAGAACTCGGCATAGGCCATTTGCCAAATCAAAAAGTTACTGATTCGCTGCTCACCGCCAGTACGAATCAATAGATCCACCTCTGGCAATTCATTCAAAGCAACATACTGAGCCAACGCGGCTTCATCCATCTCTGACACACTCTTTTCTGGATTCGCTAACTGCCACTTCTTAACCGCTTCAACAATGTCCCAACGCCCGCCATAATTCGCCGCAATGGATAAAACCAATCCCGTATTATCACGTGTCATCGATTCTGCTATTTCAATATGCTCTTGAATTTCCGAACTAAACGCCGAACGATCCCCCACGATCAGTAATCGAATATTATTTTCATTTAACTTAGAGACTTCTTTTTGCAACGCCTTTAAAAACAGCCCCATCAGCTTATTGACTTCATCTGGCGGGCGTCGCCAGTTTTCGGTGCTAAACGCAAACAAAGTTAAAGCTTTAATGCCCAAGCTAGAGCAATGAGCTACCATACGCCTCACCGATTTAAGCCCTTTTTGATGACCCATAAACCGAGGTAAAAAACGTTTTTTAGCCCAACGTCCATTGCCATCCATAATAATGGCAATATGTTGCGGCTGATGATCATTATGAAATTGTTGAGACAAAGCAAACCTCTAAAAATAAAACAAAAAACGGCTCAATTCAATTTGATCATATTCAAATTGAATTGAGCCGTTTTATTTGGAATAAAGTTGATAAAACTCTATTGAGACCTTTTCATAGACCACAATAAAACGCACCAATTATGCCGTAATTGCGTAAAAATAGCGACTTAAATATCCATTAAACTGGCTTCTTTGTCCGCTAACGCCACATCGACTTTCTTAATCACTTCATCCGTTAACTTCTGAATCTGGTCATCCGACTGACGCGCTTCATCTTCTGTAATATCCTTATCTTTCAATAAAGACTTTACATCGCTGTTTGCATCTCGACGAATATTACGAATTGCAACACGCGCATGCTCGGCGTCTGAGCGTGCTACCTTAATAAAGTCTTTACGACGCTCTTCCGTTAAAGCCGGCATTGGAATACGCATCAAATTACCCACCGTCACAGGATTAATGCCTAAATCGGAGATCATGATCGCTTTTTCAACCACCGCCACCATAGGTTGCTCCCACGGCTGAACGGTTAAGGTACGAGAGTCTTCTATATTAATATTGGCGACTTGGCTAATTGGAACTTGTGATCCATAATAATCAACGGTAATCGAATCCAAAATACTTGGATGTGCTCGCCCTGTTCGAATTTTAGCAAAATTTGTCTCTAAACTTTCAAACGACTTTTGCATTCTTGTTTTTGCATCTTCACGAATTTCATTTAACATTACATTTCTCCCTCAGCCACTAATGTACCTTCATTTTCACCTTTTACAATTCGAATGACGGCATCATTTTTAAACATATCAAACACGCGAATCGGCATTTTATGCTCACGACATAATACAAACGCCGCCATATCCATCACTTGTAAGTTTTTTTGAATCACATCATCATACGTCAAAAACGAGTAACGTGTTGCACTCGAATCTTTCATCGGGTCAGCGGTATAAATACCATCCACTTTCGTGGCCTTTAAAACGATTTCAGCATCCACCTCAATACCACGTAATGCGGCGGCTGTATCGGTGGTAAAGAAAGGGCTTCCCGTTCCGGCAGCAAACACCAGCACATCCCCCTTCGCCAAACGTTTTTTAGCGCTGTTTGCAGAGAACCCAGCTGAGATACCGTCAATTGGCATCGCTGATAAAATTTGAGAGGTCATCCCCATACTTTCAATCACATCACGGAGTGCCAATGCATTCATTACCGTTGCCATCATTCCCATGTGATCACCCGTGGTTCGTTGAATCCCCGATCCTTGAATCTGAGCACCACGAAAAATATTCCCCCCCCCTACTACAATTGCTACTTCAACCCCCAAATCACGCAACTCTTTTACCTGAGAAACCACGGATTTTAACGTTTCGGCATCCAAACCAAAATCACCCGATCCCATTAAGGCTTCGCCACTAAACTTTAACAATATACGTTTATACTTAAGAGCCATCTCTACGCATCCTTACGTTATCTGATCTAAAAAAACATTTTGCAATGCCTTCACACATAGCAAAATATTTTCAAACTGTAACTACTCAGATTTTACATACAAAAAAGCCATAGCCGAGTTATTTTATAACAAATAACACAGAGCTATGGCCTGTACCCAAATTACTTAAAAATGCGGACTTTTTGGATTTGGCTGAAGCTACAAGACAAGGCGCAGTTTGCAGGGAATGGCTAGCCATTCACAATAACTGTAACGAAGTATTGTGGCTTCAGACGGATTCAAAAAACTGCATTTTCAGTAACTTTGGGTACAATCAATCAAAAAGACTAACCTGTAACTGCTTTCGCCGCCAATGCAACTTCTTCAGCAAAGTCTGTTTCTTCAATTACGATGCCCGCACCCACTTCTAAGCGAATGAATGCCGTAACCGTTGCGTTATTTTCTTTCAAAAGCTTTTCAATGGTGACATCTGGGTTTTTAACAAACGCCTGACCCACTAAGGTAATCTCTTGTAAATACTTACGCATACGACCATCAATCATTTTTTCAATGATCTCTGCTGGCTTACCGCTCTCTTGAGCTTGCTCAATTTGGAACTTACGCTCCTTAGCCAACATCTCTTGATCCACTTCGTCCGCTGTAATTGCCGTCGGGTTTACCGCCGCAATGTGCATTGCAATATCACGAGCAAGCGCATCATCGCCCCCATCAAGTGCTACTGCAACGCCAATTTTTTCGCCGTGCTGATACTGACCAATCAAACCATTTGATTCAATTTTTTGCACAAAGCGCAACGCCATATTTTCACCGATACGAGCAATCATTTCACGACGCGTAATATCAATGGTTTTACCCGAAGCCATGGTCAATTCCATGATCACTTCAACGTCTGTTGTGTCCGCAGCCAAAGCCAACGCCGCAATTTCATTTGCAAACGCTTTAAACTCATCGCCTTTAGCGACAAAATCGGTTTCACAGTTTACTTCAGCCATCATGCCCGACTTTTTATCGTCTGATACGGCAATGGCAATTACGCCTTCTGCTGCAACACGACTTGCTTTTTTGTCTGCACCGGCCATGCCTTTTTTGCGCAAAAACTCAACGGCTGAATCCATGTCACCATCGGTTTCAGTCAGTGCTTTTTTACAATCCATCATCCCTGCACCCGTTGCTTGGCGCAGTTCTTTTACCATAGAAGCTGTAATAGCCATCTTTTATTCCTTTCTCTAATTTTGTCTAAAAAAAACAAGCGATCTGAACCCGTTTAAAACACCCGAGTCAGATCAAAAAAAGCGTTACTTAGCTGCTTTTTCTTTTGCTTCTACAAAATCATCACCCTCAACAGCCGTTGTGATGGTTGCTTTACCTTCAAGCACTGCATCAGCAACTGCCGTTAAGTATAAAGTAATCGCACGAATCGCATCGTCGTTACCAGGAATAACATAATCAATACCACGAGGATCGTTATTGGTATCAACCACTCCAATAACTGGAATCCCTAGGTTTTTTGCTTCTTGGATGGCAATATTTTCATTTCCAGTATCGATGATGAAAATCGCATCCGGCATAGCGCGCATGTCTTTAATTCCACCCAAAGACAACTCTAATTTTGTTTTTTCACGAGTACGCGTTAACGCTTCTCTTTTGGTGATTTTTTCAAACGTACCATCTTTTTCCATCACTTCAAGTTCTTTCAAACGCTTAATAGACTGCTTGATTGTTTTGAAGTTCGTCAACATACCACCTAACCAACGGTAATCAACGTAAGGCATACCACAACGCTTGGCTTCTTGAGCCACTAACTCACGTGCTGCCTTTTTAGTTCCAACAAAAAGAACTTTACCTTTATTCGCGGCAATGCCACCAATCATGTTTAATGCGTCATTAAACATTGGAAGTGTTTTTTCTAAGTTGATGATATGGATCTTATTACGAGCGCCAAAGATGTACTCAGCCATCTTAGGGTTCCAATAACGGGTTTGGTGTCCAAAATGTACACCGGCTTCTAGCATTTCACGCATGGTAACTTTTGCCATGTTTTTTCTCCAAGTTTGGGGTTAAGCCTCCGTTTACCCCATAAAACGAACCAAAAAAGCGATTTGGGTAATTTTTTACCCCCCCTTTTTCAGCACCCCGTTTTATGTGTCGGTAAACGTGCGGATTTTTTGTTAAAATTCCTTTCAATACGAAAGGCGCGGCATTTATACCATAAGCTAGCCAACTTAACAATTACAATTAAGAAAACAGCCTTAATTTTATCAAAAGACGCTCAAAAATGACCATAAAAATCAAAACTAAAGATGAAATCCAAAAAATGCGTGTTGCGGGAAAGCTTGCCGCTGAGGTGCTTGAAATGATCGCCCCGCATGTTATCGCAGGCGTAACCACTGGCCACTTAAACCAACTCATGCATGATTACATGATCAATGAACAAGACACCATTCCCGCCACGCTAAATTATCATGGTTTTCCCGCGTCCAGCTGCATCTCCATCAACCAAGTGGTATGCCACGGCATTCCTGACGACAAGAAAAAACTTAAAAAAGGGGATATTGTTAACATTGATGTCACCGTTATTAAAGAGGGATACCACGGAGACACCAGCCGTATGTTTGAAATTGACCACGTAAAACCCTTTGCGAGTCGCTTAACCAAAGTAGCGCACGAATGTTTATGGCTGGGCATTCAACAGGTCAAACCCGGTGTCAGCCTATACGACGTCGCACTGGCGATTCAAACTCATGCTGAAAAAAACAACTTTAGCGTCGTAAAAGAGTATTGTGGACACGGCATTGGTGCCGACTTTCACGAACCCCCTCAAGTATTGCACTACGCCGCCCCCGAGCTTAAAGAGATTATTTTACAGCCCGGAATGGTCTTTACCATCGAACCCATGATTAACTTAGGCAAAGCGGACGTTAAGTTATTAGCAGACAATTGGACAGTGGTCACTAAAGACCGTAAATTATCGGCACAATGGGAACACACCCTTACCGTGACTGAAACAGGTTATGAAATTTTTACTCTAAGAAATGGCGAGCAACCCGTGCTACCCTAATTTTCTTCCCCCCCCCTTTTTTAAACCCCTAATCCGCAGATAGAAATGTGGATTAGAGTTGATTACTTAGGAACGTGCATGGAATAATTTGGGCAACTATAATGCAGTATTTTTGTTTCAGATCGGATTATCTCAAGAGGCGCATAGTTATTCTATGCAACGATTTGAGATCATTCAAGCTGGGACAAAAAGGCAAGTTAGAGTGACCAAGTTATTTCATGCACGTTCCTTAAAGAGCCTACGAGTCTATGAACAATACAGCAACCAATACCGCTTCTTTTATTCAAGCACTCAGCAATGAGCAGAGCTCCTATGTTGATACCCTTAAAGCAGGGAGGGAGGTTTTAAAAACGTTTTTAGACTACCAATTTAAACAGTACGAAGAGGGCGCGGCGGTTTCAAATTTAATCAACGAGCGCGCTAGCTTTATCGACCAACTGCTTAAAACCATTTGGTCAATCTATCTCCCAACCGATGTAGCAACCTTGATTGCCGTAGGCGGTTATGGCCGTGAAGAGTTACACCCCTACTCTGATATTGATCTACTCATTCTCTGCAATGACATTGAAAAACATCAAACCCCCTTATCTAAATTTATCACTCTGTTATGGGATCTTGGATTTGATGTGGGTTCTGCCATCAGGACCATTGACGACTGCTTTACAGCGGGGTTAGAAGACGTTACTACCGCCACCAACATGCTAGAGTCTCGCTGGCTCACTGGCGATTACGCCTTATTTGAACAACTCCAAACGCTCTGGAGCCACAAACATTTCTGGCCAAGTAAAGCCTTTTTTCAAGCCAAGTTTACCGAACAAGAAAATCGCCATAAACGATTTAATGACACGGTTTACCAACTTGAACCCAATATCAAAGAGAGCCCCGGTGGCTTACGAGATATTCAAACCATTTACTGGGTTGCTAAACGCCACTTTAATGCCAGTTCCATTAATGAACTGGTACAAAGAAACTTTTTAAGTACTGAAGAGTTTATTGAAATTGAAAGCGCCTATAAATATTTAAATCGCGTTCGATTCGCATTACAACATCTCAAAAGACGCCGAGAAGAGCGATTGCAGTTTGATATTCAACAGTCGATTGCCGAATCATTTGGTTACGTTGATACCGATGAAAAAATGGCGGTTGAGCAGTTCATGAGCAGCTACTACCGTAATGTCCACAGCACCGTTAAACTCAACGAAATTTTACTGCAACACTTTAGAGAAACCCTCTTTGATGACGACAAACACACCGAAAGCATCAACCTACGTTTTAACATTGTTAATCAACACCTAGACATCAAAGACCCCGATATTTTTAAGCAAAACCCCACCACTCTGCTCGAAGTCTTTATCATCTTAGAAACCCTGCCACACATTACAGGGTTGCGTTCAAAAACCATTCGAGCTATTCGAGACCACCTCTACCTAATTGATGATGACTTTCGAAAAGACCCAATTAACATCGCCCTTTTTATTGAAATATTTCGCCAACCAAAAGGCGTCAACGCCGCCGTAAAACGGATGCATGGTTATGGTATTTTAGCCGCCTATCTACCGGCATTTAAAAAAATATCAGGCTTAATGCAGTTTAACATCTTTCACGCCTACACCGTTGATGAGCATACTATTTTAGTAATTAGAAACCTTCGAAGATTCTTTATTGATGAGTTTACCTACGAGTTTCCAACAGCGCATCAAATTGCCACGCACCTCAATAAACCTGAAGTGCTGTTTTTAGCCGGACTGTTTCATGACATCGCAAAAGGTCGTGGCGGAAAGCATGAAATATTAGGCGCCCAAGATGTGCTTGAATTTGCCAAACAACACCACCTTGCTGACAGAGATCAACAAATGCTGTACTGGCTGGTGCGCAATCATCTGGTTTTTTCAGGCACGGCACAACGTAAAGATCTCAGTGATCCAGAAGTGATTAAAGAATTTGCCGATTTAATGCAAGATCAAGAGCATTTAGATTACCTATACTTGCTTACCGTCGCCGATGTTTGTTCCACCTCAGATGCGGTTTGGAATGATTGGAAAAACTCACTGTTTTTAGTACTGTATAACGAAACATCACATGTGTTATCGCAAGCGAAAAATATCCCACAAGATCGCGCTAAAAAAGCCCTTCAGGTTCAAGAAAAAGCCAAAGAGCTCCTCTCTAAAAAAGGCATACCCTCCACGCACTACAAGCCTTTTTGGAGCAGCATGGCGCAAAGTGAATTCTTTAGTCGCCAAAACGCAAAAGATGTGGCTCGCATTACCCAACAACTGCACACCGTTTCACACGACCAAACCCATATTTTTCTTCAAAAACAAAAACATCTGGGTGCCACAGAATTGGTCATTTATATGCAAGACAGAGATTTTTTGTTTGCCCACATTACCCACGCCTTAGACCTGCTCAGCTTAACCGTAATGGAAGCACGTATTTTCAGTACCAGTGATCACATGACACTCGTTATCATGTACATTCTTGATCGTGAAAGCATGTCCTACCTAGACAAAGAGCGTCATCCCGAGGTGATTCAAAAAATACACACCAAACTCTCGCAAACCGAAATAGACAACCACCACCATCAAGGCGCCGCAACACAAGCACGTCGAATTCGCTGTTTTGAAACCCCTACCGAGCTGGTGTTCAACACCCTTAATGAACAACGTACCGAACTGCACATTACCACCAAGGACATTCCTGGATTACTTTCAAAAATAGGACACGCGCTTAAACGCTGCAACATTCGATTGCACGACGCTAAAATTCATACTGTTGGTGAAAAAGCAGAAGATGTATTTATTATTAGCGATACCAATAATAAAGCCATTAAAGACCACCACTTAAAAGAGAAATTTTCAGCGGAATTGATTGATTTGATTGAATAGAGAAAAGGTAAGGGTAGATTCTATACCTACCCAAAAAATAGAATTAAATCAAACAGGGCAACCACAATGGATTGCCCCTACGAGCGTTAATCGTTACTGTGCAGTGCGCTGTTTAGTCCGCCCCACAAAGAACCGTCTGTTACGATCGCTTCTACCGCGCCCGTTTGGCTGTGACGTCGGAATAACAATTTAGATGCGCCCGATAATTCACGAGCAGACACAATAGAACCATCCGGCATTTTTACCTTGGTTCCAGCGGTTAAATAAAGACCCGATTCAATAATACAGTCATCGCCCAAAGAGATACCCAACCCAGCATTTGCGCCCAGTAGATTTCTCTTACCCATTGAGATCACCTGCTTACCACCACCAGAAAGGGTTCCCATAATAGATGCGCCACCACCAATGTCGGAGTTTTCACCCACCACCACGCTGGCACTGATACGACCTTCTACCATTGAGTTACCCAAGGTGCCCGCATTAAAGTTAACAAACCCTTCATGCATAATGGTGGTGCCAGGCGCCAAATGCGCACCCAGTCGAACACGATCAGCATTACCAATACGCACTCCTTCAGGAATTACATAATCCGTCATGCGAGGGAACTTATCAATACACGTTACATTAAACTGATGTACTTCATTCGCGATGGCTTCACGCAAGTTTTCAACTTCAGAGGGTAAAATTGGCCCCGCAGTAGTCCAAGCCACATTATTTAACAAACCAAACACACCGTCTAAATTAATTTCATTCGGCTTTACGGCACACTCAGACAACAAGTGAAGACGAAGATACGCCTCCTCTGCCGAGGTTGGTGCATCATCAACCGATGCGATTTCCACGGTCACAAAATCACTTTTAATCAAACCCGCTTGCAACGCCAAACAGTTACGTGCAATCTCTTTATTTGCGCGTGGAAACCACACATCTAAGGTTACGCCCGTTTTACTATCGCTGTAACGGTGTCCAATTCGTTTAATTGTCATAATGCTATTCTCTTAAAGTAAATAAAGGGGAAGTATACCCAAATTACTTGGAAATGCGGAATTTTTGAGTTTGGCTGGAATTACAAGACAAGGCGCAGATTGCAGAGAATAGCTGGCTATTCTCAAAAAATGCAACGCAGTATTGTGGTTTCAGACGCCCTCAAAAAACTGTATTTTCAAGTCGTTTGGGTATATACCTTCTAACAACAAAATTTACAGCCTATACTGTGCTGTAAACAGTAAATTTCAGAAGGAAAAAATAATGATTCTATACGGCATACCCAATTGCGATACGGTACGTAAAGCACGTAAGTTTTTAGAAGCCCATCAACTCAACTATCAGTTCCATGACTTTAAAAAAGAGGGGTTATCACTTTCACTGATTCAATTTTGGCTCACACAACACCCCATTGAAAAACTGGTTAACAAACGCAGTACCACTTGGAAACAACTTAACGACACACAAAAAGAACAGCTGATGTCTCAAGAAAATCTGTCCATCCTAACGGAGTACCCCACACTCATTAAGCGCCCTATTTTGCAAATAGAGAACACCCCTCAACCGACAATCATGATTGGCTTTAATGAAAAAGCCTATCAAGGGCTTCTCAAACCTGAATAGAACGCCTAAAATAGAAACACATTTTTATAACACAAGAAAATACGCATGTCAGACCACACAACCGAAACCATTCAACTCGCTCAACGTCTTATTCAAATTGACTCCATCACGCCCAACGATAAAGGCTGTCAAAAGATCATTGCTGACCATTTAGAGCCACTGGGGTTTAACATTGAACCCATGCCATTTGGCGACGTTGAAAACTTATGGGCACGTAAGGGACAAGCCAGCCCTTGTTTGGTTTTTGCGGGTCACACCGACGTCGTACCGACAGGCCCAGAGTCTAAGTGGACACACCCTCCTTTTTCAGCACACATTGATGACAGTGGCATGATGTACGGTCGCGGTACCGCCGACATGAAAAGCAGCATCGCCTGCTTTATGGTAGCCACCCAGCGTTTTGTACAAGACTACCCCGACCACAAAGGCTCCATTGCCTACCTAATCACCAGCGATGAAGAAGGCCCAGCACGAGATGGAACGGTTAAAGTCATTGAAACCTTACAAAACCGAGAAGAACATTTTGAATACTGCTTAGTGGGCGAACCCTCCAGCAGCAAAAAACTGGCAGACTCCATTAAAAATGGACGCAGAGGATCATTAAACGGCACCTTAACCGTGAAAGGTATTCAAGGACATATTGCCTACCCAGAACTGTCACTCAATCCCATTCATCAACTGGCTCCTGCATTAGAGCAATTAGTGCAACTGCAATGGGATCACGGCAATGAATATTTTCCCCCCACCTCCTTCCAAGTATCCAATATCAATGGCGGTACAGGCGCTACCAATGTGACACCTGGAACCATTGAGGTCTTATTTAACTTCCGTTTTTCAACCGAACACACCCCTGACAGCTTAAAATCCACTGTCCACAATATTCTTGACCAACATAAAATTGAGTATGACCTAGAGTGGACACTCTCAGGACTGCCCTTTATTACGCCAGCAGACGGTCAACTGATTCAAGCCGTAAAACAAGCGTCACAAACTGTTTTAGGCTATCAACCTGAACTTTCAACCGCTGGTGGCACCTCAGACGGACGCTTTATCGCCCCTACAGGAGCACAAGTCATTGAGTTAGGGCCATTGAACGCCACCATTCATCAAATTGACGAACGTGTTAGTGTCGATGATCTGAATCAGCTCACAGAAATTTACTACCAAACACTTATTCAACTACTGGCTTAGCTAGGCTGGTGTAAGGCTTTTTATGATTGAAACCGAGTTACCAGAAAGTGTTCAGTATCTACTGATTAGTGTTCAAGTCATTGCAACCATTGGATTTTTGTATATGATTTGGCCCTACCTTCGTAAAGAGCGATGGCGTGAAAAGTTTATTGAAAACAAGACCGCACGCTCTATTCTGATCGTCTTTGTGATTATCTTTCTCTTTAGCTACGGCATGGGCGCTTTTTTTGATGCCTTTTTTCCCGTAGAACGCCTAGATGGCGGACATTAATCGCGCTTAAAAAAGCACCACCCAAACCCCAGTAAATTACGTCTATTTGCATAGCGTTATGCAAAATATCGGCGTAGAATAGAAGGGGTATTTAATTTAAAAAAGGAGAGCACCATGCCAGAAGCCAAAAAAATAAAGAACTCAATCTTAGGGCAAGACTTAAGTGAAAAAGAGTGCAAAGTACTTGCTAAAGTGGTTAAAACACGCAAAGTCGCAAAAGGGGATATTTTATTTGATACCGGTTCTCAGGATGATACCCTATACATTCTTATTCATGGCAAACTGGAAGTCTTAAAAATGCTCTCCGCCGATAAGTCTCTTTCGATTGATATTCTAAAAGAGGGCACGATGACGGGTGAATTAAGCTTCTTAGATGGTACTCCCCACTCCATGCGCCTCATTGCCAAAAAAGACAGTGAAGTGCTCATGCTCTCACGCAACGAGTTTGAAGAGATGATCGAAAAACATCCTCACCTAACCTTTAATGTCATGCGCTCCATATTACGTTACTCACACAAACTACAACGTAAAATGAATGCCAAATACTTAGAGATGCACCGTATGATTCAAAACCAATACACGGCACAGTATTAACCTGAATCACCCATAAAAAGAGGGGGGGAGAAATTTAAAGCGCCTATTTTTAATGGCGTTTTAAATTTCTCCCCCCCTCTTTTTTTATAAAACAAACGCCTGCTTAAACTTTCTTCGTCGCATTCCAAACATAAATGGCATAGATAGATAAACTCACTGCAATCATCCAAACCACGCTCTCTGATGCCACTAAACTTGATGAAAACACCACCAATACCGCAATGGGGGATAACCACTTTAAATCTAACATAAGCCAGTTCATCCAAGGCGCTTGTAAATCAATTTGTTCCTGAACCTGCTCTTTTTTCATGACCCAAGCCATAAAGACCGCCATTAATAACCCGCCTAATGGCAACATGATATTAGAGGTAATGTAATCCACTGAACCAAAGAAGGTTCGCTCGCCTAAAAAGTGAACATCTTGCCACGCATTAAATGACAATATCGTGCCGATTCCTAACACCCAAATTAATCCACCTAAAATCCAAACTGCTTTCTCTCGTTTAATGCCCCAGTTTTGATCAAACCAACTCACAACGGGCTCAATTAATGAAATAGCAGAACTTAATGCCGCCATAACAACCAAAGCAAAAAACAAAGTACCAAAAAACCAACCGCCCGTCATTTGACCAAATGCCACAGGCAAGGTTTCAAACAGCAATCCGGGGCCTGAACCTGCTTCTAATCCATTCGCAAATACAATGGAGAAAATGACTAAACCAGCAATCAACGCAATGGCGGTATCTGCAAATGCGATCCACAAGCTCGCTTTGACAATCGAGCCTTTTTTAGACAGATACGAGCCGTACACCATCATGGTTCCCAGCCCGATACTCAAAGTAAAAAAGGCATGCCCCATCGCAATCAATACCGATGCCCAAGTAAGTTTGGAAAAATCTGCTGCAAATAAAAAGTTAAAACTCTCGCCAAAAGAACCTGTGGTCGTGGCATAGCCTAATAAGACCAATAAAATTAATAACAACGCAGGCAGCATTAACGTAATCGCTTTTTCTAACCCCTGCTTCACCCCTTTGGAGACAA
Source organism: Thiomicrorhabdus sp. (assembly GCA_021648185.1). Next base: position 60,439 of record JAKITH010000001.1, read on the forward strand.
TGTAAATGGTGGCCAAACTGACCACGGTATGCCAAAACAACAACTCATACGGGCTGGCCATTAAACTTTCAAAATGCGTACCTGCCTCGCTGGCAGTAATGTCCACAAAATTACCCGAAATACTTTGCACAAAGTACGACACCGCCCAACCCGCAATTACGGTATAAAACGATAAAATTAACGCACCCGCCAAAACACCATTTAAGCCTAACAACGCCCATAATCGACTGGCGCCGTTTTCTCGCGCTAAATTAGACATCGCCTGAACAGGATTGGCTTTTCCTGCACGACCCAATGCAATTTCAGACATTAATACAGGAAGACCTATCAACAAAACACACGCCAGATAGACCAATACAAATGCACCACCACCGTTTTCACCGGTAATGTAAGGAAACTTCCACAAATTTCCTAACCCAACGGCTGACCCAACCGCCGCTAAAATAAAAACCGTTTGTGAAGACCACGCATCGGTAGAAAGTTTTAACTGCCCCATCTATCTTCCTTTATAATAAAAAACCATTTCAAAAAACATTATACACAAGACCCTTATGCACATTCAGGCCAACTACTCGCTACTGCCCCACAATACGTTTCAAATAGACGTTAAAACTCAATATTATATTGAGATTAACCGCCAAAGTGACATCCTAACGCTGAGAACCGACATCAAGCTCGCTTCTCTTCCTTGGCGTATTATTGGCGGGGGCAGCAATTTATTGTTTACGCATGATCTTGAAGGGGTCACCATTCGCTGTACCTTTAAAAAAATAACCGTCGTCAAAGAGGACAATGATAATGTTTGGATTTCAGTAGGGTCAGGCGTTGAATGGCACGATTTAGTGACCTATACCGTCGAAAATAACTGGTGGGGATTAGAAAATTTAGCCCTCATCCCCGGAACCGTCGGAGCCGCACCTGTACAAAACATAGGCGCATATGGTGCCGAAGCACAAGACAGCATTACACGTGTACACACTCTAAACATTTACGATGGTCAACGCAGAGAATTTCGTCACTCAGAGTGCCAATTTGGTTACCGAACCAGCATTTTTAAACAGGAGTTTATTAATAAACTCCTTGTCTACCGAGTCACCTTTCGGCTTAGAAAGTTTCATGAAGGCAAACCGAACTTGGTCTATGCCCCACTTAACATTGCCTTAGAAGCGTATAAAAAAAGCGATTTAACCCCTCAAATAATTTACGACACCATTATTAAAATTCGCGAAAGCAGAATCCCAAACCCTGATAAAGTAGGCAATGCGGGTAGTTTTTTTAAAAACCCCATTGTAGACATAGAATACTTTGAAAAATTACAAAAAAAATATCCCGACATCCTCAACCATAAAATGCTGGACGGAAACTACAAAATACCCGCCGCATGGCTCATAGAGCAAGCTGGCTGGAAAGGTGAGTTGCACGGCCATGCCGCAGTATCCAACCAACACGCCCTATTTTTAGTTAATTTAGGCGGTGCTAAAGGCTCTGAAATAGAGGCGCTAGCACACCTTATTCAAGAAGACATTAACCACAAATTTGGAATTTACTTAGAACCCGAAGTTATTATTTTATAGAGGCCTTTGTACTTTCATCGACCATGTTCGCCGACACCTCAGCGTCATTAACAACCGACTCAATATGCAATGTACGAGTCGGAAATGCCATCTCCGCACCATGTGCCTCCACAATATCACTAATGGTTAACAACACATCCTCTTTAATTTCATGAAAACGAACCCAGTTCGTGGTTTTCGTAAAGGTATAAATAAAGAAATCTAAAGAAGACGCATTAAATTGATTAAAGTTCACAATCAACGTTTGACGAGTATCAATCTCAGGGTGATTTTGCAACATCGTCTTAACCGCTTTAATAATGTCACGCATCTTATGCACATCTGCATAACGCACACCCATCGTCTCTTTAATACGTCGGTTGGTCATTCTTGAGGGGTTTTCAATCGCAATATTGGCAAAAATTCCATTCGGAATATATAACGGACGTTTATCAAACGTGCGTACCGTCGTCATGCGCCAACCAATATTCTCTACCGTTCCCTCAATTTGGCGGTCAGGCGAACGAATCCACTCCCCTACTTTAAACGGCTTATCCAAATACAACATTAAGCCACCAAATACGTTACCCAACAAATCTTTTGCGGCAAAACCAATGGCAATGCCCCCCACACCACCAAAGGCCAGCAAGCCCGTTAAACTCACGCCAAAGGCATTTAAGAAAAATAGCCCCGTTAAAATAAAGGCAAACAGTTTAATAATTTTTGCCAGTGCTTCAACCGTCACCTCATCTAGGCGATCATCACCCGAAGCAAAGGCTTTAAGGTGTGTCTCTAAGCGTTGCACCAATCGAATGACAAACCAACCGACCGAAAGCGTTAAAATCGTATTTTTAAAGGCATTAATGTAGTCAACAATTTCAATATAAATTTCAAGATGCAAAATCAGCGTGGTTAACGCCAAAATGGTTCCCGTGACCCAAATAAAGAACGACACAGGCGCTCTTGCCGCATCCACAAAACTGTCCAGCCAAACACGCTCTTTACGCTCTAAATACAAGTGCGTTGTTTTTAAAATACGACGCTGAACCACATCCACAATTGCCGTGACCAATAAAATAGAGAGCACCAATAACAACCAAACCTGCCCACCAAATAGCGCGACCAAACTCGCCCAAAGCTCCATTAAAAATTCCACTAAATTAACTCCTGCTGACTATTCTCTTGATTTAACCCATTTATCACACTAACAGCGGCTTGCCACTGCGGATCAAATTGCAATGTTTGATATTTAAACTTACCATGCCCATGCAACCGAATTAACCGAGCATGGGATAACGTACACGCTTTCCAATTCACTTTTGCCAACACCTCATCTGCTGCCAGCGCATCATTACAAACCAACACCAAGTCACAACCGGCCTGCAATGCCTTTAATACCCGTTCAGAAGCACTGCCATAAGCCTGAGCGGCTTTCATGCTCATATCATCACTGATGATCGCACCCTCAAAATGACACTGTTTACGCAAAATCGCCTGCAACCAAACCTCTGAAAAACCAGCGGGCAAACTGTCCACCTTAGGGTAAATTACATGCGCAGGCATCACCGCATCCAAGCCATTCTCAATTAATCGTAAAAATGGCTGCATATCATGTTGCTGAATCTCTATAAAAGGTCGTTCATCCACCGCCACATCAAGATGCGTATCCGCCTCAATAAAGCCATGACCCGGAAAATGCTTTGCCACCGCCGCCATCCCCGCTTTACGCATACCCAACATCACATGAAACGATAAGTTTCCTACCGCCACACAATGACGATGAAACGCACGATCACCAATCACCGTACTGCCACCATAATCCAAATCTACCACAGGAGCAAAGCTAAAATCTACGCCCACCGACAGCAACTCCGCCGCCAACAGCCAGCCTACTTTCTCGGCCACCTCATAACTGTGCGCGGGATCCTGATCATACAACGCACCCAGCACACGCATGGGAGGAAGACGAGTAAACCCCTCACGAAAACGCTGAACACGCCCCCCCTCATGATCCACCGCCACCAATAATCGTGGATGACGTAAACTATGAATTTTAGTGATTAACCGCTGTAACAGCTCAATGGACTCAAAATTACGACTGAATAAAATAACCCCCGCCACCAAAGGCGACATCAACCGTTCCTCTTCCATCGGCTGTAAATGCGTGCCCTCAATATCAATCATCACCGATCCTAAAGACATCGCCTCACCTGCTACTTTTTTCATCTCATCTCACTGTATTCATTAAACTGTCATATTGGTTGATTTATTTGCTTACTATAATGCCGTCAAAATAAACATAAAAAGAAGCACATCATGCCAAAACTCATTGGAATTGCAACCCACAAAGAGCCAAAAGGCGCAATCATCCAGCACCAAAGTATTCAAGTGCACCTCAAAACAGGGCTTGAAAATGATTATCGAGGACAATGCAACCCGCATACTCAAGTAACTCTGCTATCAGCCCAAACATGGAACCATGTTTGTCAGACGCTAAGCGTTACACTAGACTGGACTGAAAGACGAGCAAATTTATTAGTAGATGACATAGACTTTAGCGAAGGCAACGCCCTTATTGGGCAACAAGTTCAAGTCGGACAAGTACTGCTTGAGATCACCGCAGAAACCGACCCTTGCGCACGAATGGAACAACTGTGTACTGGATTAAAAGAAGCGCTTACACCCACCTGGAACGGCGGAATTCGCTGTAAAGTACTCAAAGAAGGGATCATCCAAATTGGCGATAAAATCCACCTACTCAAACGGATTTAATCCCAAACTGTGTTTTCAAGCAGTTTGGGGTTAATCCCTTTTACAATCAAAAAAACACCCTAAAAACAGACTCTAACCTTAAGCCTTTTATCGTGTTTAATGCACCGGATTGCACTGGTTTATAGCATGTAAATCGGCTAGCGTTTCTCGTGCCTAGTTAAACCACTGAGTTATATCATTGATATCTTGACGAGTTTTGTCCTGTTGCTTATCAACCCTATAACCAAAAGCCACCATACATGTCACCCCAAATTCGGTATGGTCTATACCAAAATCATTCGCCATAAGTTTTTCCATTTCTTTTGCTTTATAACCTTCAATAGGACAACTGTCTATATTGATCATTGCCGCAGAAGTCATCATATTGGCTAAAGCAATATAAGTCTGCTTGCTAGACCAGTCAAACATAGCGCGTTCACTTTCTATAAGATTAAAGTCAGACTCCTGAAACGTTTTAAAAAAACCACGTCTTTTTTGTATAACATCATCCGTTAGGTGATGAACATCTTGCATCATATGCGTTATATATGGGCTGTCATAATTCATTGATTTTTGTTTTCGAGCAAGAATAACCATAAAGTGACTGGCGGTTGGTAATGTACCTTGTGCCCCCCAAGTTATTGATTTAAGCTTTTCTCGCAAGTCCATATTTTGAACCATTAAAAATTTCCACGGCTCAAAACCAAACGAACTTGGACTTAAACGTCCAGTTTCAAGAATAAAATCAAAGTCGGCATCGCTTATTTTTTTATTGGCATCAAATACCTTGCAAGCATGTCTATAATTGAAAGCTTCAATTATTTCTTTTTTATCTATCATATCAAGCCTTTTTATTATCGCGTTAAAAAATTGGAGGGGATAAAGCTCAGTTAACCTATTAACTGATTTTTTTGTGTTAGAACGACGGAAATATCTGACGATATGACTGAACTCACAGCGCATGCGTTTAAAAGAGGTTACCGCACTTCGTGAATTTAATATTGTTTTGTTGAATGATAAGGGGGGGGGAATATTTTAAATCAAGGGTTCAAGGTTAATTTCAAATAACACCCTAATCCAGATATAGAAATATGAATTAAAGTGCTAGCCTTTCACTATCCTTGATTGGCCTTTTTTTCCTTTTTCGCCGCGCGCTTTTCTTTCATCGTTTTCTCAGGTTTCTTTTTATCTGATTTTTTTGAATCTTGACCTTTAGCCATAAGTTTCTCCTTCAGCTTTGTTGATAAAACATAGTCCTTAATCCGCAGATAGAAATGTGAATTAGGGGTAATACGCCTATTAAGTGTTTTGTATTTAAAACATCACAATTAAAATCAGTGGCCATTTTCAACGTGTTGTAAATGGCCCACTGTATATTTTTTTGTTAGAAATACCGTGATACCTAACGAATGACTGAACTTACAGCCCACGCCTTTAAAAGATATTACCGCACTTCGCAAAGTTAATGTTGTTTTGTTAAGCAATGAAGAGAGGAAATATTTTAAATTGAAATTTTCTCCCCCCCCCCCTTCTGCTTCATAAATCGAATATAAAACGACAACTTTAGCCAAATATTATAAGTTTATTTAATTAAAATCAATAGGTTAACTAAAAATTATCGCTTACAAGGCTCGGTCCTCTTTAACTGCCCTCTTTCGTTAACTCAATATTTTGTTAATAACCCCTACTGCTAGTCTGGTATAATCGCGCGCCTTAAAAGGTCGTGTTTTTTTCAAGAGGTAGGGATTTATGATTCATCAATTTTCTAAAGAGTGGGCTGGGTTTGCTGGCGGTCAGTGGCAGCATGAAGTTGACGTACGTGACTTTATTCAGACGAACTATACGCCTTACGAGGGGGATGAGTCTTTTCTTGAAACGAAAGGCACCAAAGCAACCGATACGCTGTGGAACGAAGTGTTGAAAGGCATTAAGATTGAGAACGCGACCCATGCGCCAGTGGATTTTGATACTTCTACTATCTCTACGATTACCTCTCACGAAGCGGGTTATATTGACCAATCGCTAGAAAAAATTGTGGGTTTGCAGACCGATGCACCGCTTAAACGTGCCATCATGCCTAAGGGTGGAATTCGCATGGTGGAGGCATCGTGTCAAGCCTACGACCGCACCTTAGATCCTGAGGTTTCTAAAATCTATTCTGAATACAGTAAAACTCATAACCAAGGTGTTTTTGATATATACACACCAGACATTATGAGATGTCGTAAATCGGGAGTTCTAACTGGCTTGCCTGACTCTTACGGTCGTGGCCGTATTATTGGTGATTACCGTCGTGTAACGTTATACGGTGTCGATCACCTGATCAGTGATAAAAAGGATCAGTTTACCTCTTTGCAAGAAGACCTAGAAAACGGTGTCGATTTGCAAATGACGATGCAGCTTCGTGAAGAGATTGCTGAGCAAGTGCGCGCACTGCAACAAATGAAAGAGATGGCAGCGATTTATGGCTTTGACATCTCTCGTCCTGCCATCACCGCGCAAGAAGCCGTTCAGTGGACTTACTTTGCTTACCTAGCCGCGATTAAATCTCAAAATGGCGCGGCAATGTCTTTAGGCCGTGTTTCTACCTTTTTAGATATTTACATTGAGCGTGATATTGCCGCAGGTAAATTGACCGAAGTGGATGCGCAAGAGCTAGTGGATCACTTTGTGATGAAGTTGCGCTTGGTTCGCTTTTTGCGTACTCCAGAATATGATGAGCTATTTTCTGGCGACCCAATGTGGGCGACTGAATCTATTGGTGGCATGGGGTTGGATGGCCGTACTTTGGTGAGCCGCACCAATTTCCGTTTGCTTAATACCCTTTACACCATGGGGCCGTCACCAGAGCCAAACATTACGGTTTTATGGTCTGAGCAGTTGCCAGAAGGATTTAAACGATACTGCGCGAAAGTCTCTATTGACACCTCTGCGATTCAGTACGAAAACGATGACTTGATGCGCCCTGACTTTGAAAATGATGATTACGCCATCGCTTGCTGTGTATCACCCATGGTGATTGGGAAACACATGCAGTTTTTTGGTGCGCGTGCTAACTTAGCCAAAACATTGTTGTATTCGATCAATGGTGGAATGGATGAGATATTAAAGCTACAAGTAGGCCCTAAAGTGCCGCCAATAACGGATAAGGTTTTAGATTTTGATACCGTATGGGCCAGTTTAGATCGCTTTATGGACTGGCTTGCAAAGCAGTACGTTACCGCATTGAACTGCATTCACTACTCTCACGATATTTACAGTTACGAAGCCGCTTTGATGGCGCTGCATGACCGTGATGTATACCGTACTATGGCGTGTGGTCTTGCAGGTATCTCTGTGGCAGCGGACTCTTTATCCGCAATCAAGTATGCAAAAGTAAAGCCGATTCGTGATGGTGACGGGATCGCCATTGACTTTGAAGTTGAAGGAGACTTTCCAAAATTTGGTAACAACGATCCACGCGTGGATGATATGGCGTACGACTTAGTTAAAAACTTTATGACCAAAATACGCTCACATAAAATTTACCGTAACGCGACGCCAACGCTCTCTATTCTCACCATTACCTCTAACGTGGTTTATGGTAAAAAGACGGGTAATACCCCTTGTGGCCGTCGTTCTGGTGAGCCATTTGCCCCCGGCGCTAACCCAATGCATGGCCGTGATGAAAAAGGTGCCATCGCCTCTTTAACATCGGTCAGTAAGCTGCCGTATGAATTTGCCAAAGACGGTATTTCCTATACCTTCTCTATCGTGCCGAATGCACTCGGAAAAGAGATTGAGACACGCCGCTCAAATTTAGCAGGCTTGTTGGATGGTTACTTTCATAATGATGAACAGACAGAAGGTGGGCAACACCTCAATGTAAACATTATGAACCGCGAGATGTTGCTTGATGCCATGGAAAACCCAAGTGAGTATCCTCAACTGACCATTCGTGTTTCAGGCTATGCCGTGCGCTTTAACTCGTTAACCAAAGATCAACAGCGCGATGTTGTGACTCGTACCTTCACTCAGTCATTTTAAACATGCCAAACGAGTTACCACTAACGGCACGTATTCACTCATTTGAGTCGTGTGGCACCGTGGATGGCCCAGGCATTCGCAGCGTGGTGTTTTTTCAAGGCTGCTTAATGCGATGCAAGTATTGTCACAATCGAGATACTTGGGATCGCAGTGAAGGCCATGAGACGACCGTTGAAGAGCTGATGAAAGACGTGCGAAGCTATAAACCCTACTTTAACGCTTCGGGGGGCGGTATTACCGCCTCAGGAGGAGAGCCTCTGCTTCAGCCCGAGTTTGTGCGCGAGCTGTTTCACGCCGCAAAGAGTGAAGGCATACACACCTGTCTTGATAGCAACGGATTTACCCAAAAGGCCGTTGATGCAATTGATCAGGTATTAGACGTGACCGATTTAGTGATGTTAGATATCAAGCACATGGATAACGACATTCACCAAAATCTCATTGGTGTGTCCAACAGTCGTGTACTAAACTTTGCTCGTCATCTGCAACAACGCGGGCAAAAAACATGGATTCGATATGTCGTTGTGCCCAGCTATAACGATGATGAACCCTCGGCACATCGCTTAGGTGAGTTTATTAAAGGAATGGACAATGTCGAAAAAATCGAGATACTTCCATACCACCAGTTAGGCGAACATAAATGGAAAACCCTTGGTTATGATTATGAGCTGAAAGGTATCAACCCACCTTCAGAAGAGAGCTTGAATAAGCTCAAGGCTATTTTTGAACGCTATGGTTTAAAGGTTTCATGCTGATCCCCCCCCCCCTTCAATAAACTTGACCATTACAGCGCTCTAACTCACATTTTTATCCGGAATTAGGGCAAGGGTCTCAAAGAGAAACGATGAAAAAAATACTTTTAAAAATCTGTTCCCCCATTTTAAATCGGTTTGAAGTTGAAGAGGATGGAACGGAGTACAGCTACAGCCCTTCACATCGTAAAACACTGGTGGTGCTGGGGGTACTGTTTATAGGGCTGGCTGGAGTGGGGCTTTACTTTGCAATGCAGCTTAGCCAAATAGCCGTTCTTTTTTCTGTGGTGTTGTTTTCCGTAATTGGCCTAGTGTGTTTAATTGTTGCAGGGTTGGGCAGTAATAAAGCGGTGGCTAAATTATGGCGAAACCGAGATTAGGGTATTAGGTTAAACGTATTGACATGAGGGTGAAAATCTGGGGTCAGAGTAAGATCCCTTTATTTTAAATGACTTACGCTACAAAACAGACCCCTAAATCTTTCATTAACTCGCAAAAACAGTTATTTGATGAGGTTGAAATTTTACCTTTGGATTTAAAAACAAAACTTGTAGATCAAATTTTAAATAGCATCAATCAAACAAATGCTTCTATGTATGATTTGTGGATTAAAGAAGTT
>JAKITH010000152.1 GCA_021648185.1 Thiomicrorhabdus sp.
GTATTTTAGGGGAGGTCACCAAAGAGTTTGCAGATATTTTACGACTAGCTGACCATATTTACATGGAAGAACTTGAAGCATGGGATTTGTACGATAAAACGTCTCAAGCATTTGCCGTGTTCTTGCCTGTTAAATCTGTGGGCGTGGTGGGCGATGCACGTCGTTACGATTACGTGGTGGCACTGCGTGCCGTAGAGACCATCGATTTTATGACCGCACGTTGGGCGCATCTACCGTATGATTTTTTAGAACATGTTTCAGGTAGAATCATTAATGAAATTCCACGAATTTCGCGAGTAACCTACGATATTTCAAGCAAACCACCCGCAACCATTGAGTGGGAATAATCTTCAAAAGGCTTTCATTATGAAAGCCTTTTTTGTTTTGAGTGATGAATAAGAATGGACGCTATAAAAATTACCCCCCCCCTTGGATTACCCCCTGCCGAAATAGATGAATTTTGGATGCAGTACGCGTATACCCTAGCAGACAAGGCCGCACAGCAAGGTGAAGTGCCTGTGGGGGCGGTATTGGTGCTGGATAATCAACTGGTTGCAGAAGGCTGGAATCGTTCTATTCAAGATCATGACCCCACGGCGCATGCCGAAATTATGGCATTAAAGAGGGGGGGGAAGAAAATTGAAAACTATCGTCTTATAGAGACCACGCTCTATGTCACCTTAGAGCCTTGTCCTATGTGTGCGGGCGCGTTAGTGCATGCTAGGGTTAAGCGATTAGTGTATGGTGCCTCTGATTTTAAAACGGGTGCGGTGGGTTCTGTATTTAATTTAGTGGACGATTCAAGGCTTAATCATCAGTTAATGGTTAAATCTGGCGTGTTAGAGAAAATGTGCAGTCAGCAAATTAGTGATTTTTTTAAAGCACGTCGTCAAGCCCATAAAATAAATAAGGCGCTGGCAAAGAAAAAATCATGCAAATGAGTCTTGCCTCAGGTTTGAAACAATGCGAATATAGCTTGGTTAGTTTAAAAGGTCTTAAAGATAATTATGCAAATAAGTATTGACCCAGCCGAAGGCATCACCACCATAAAAATATTGCCTGGCGAGTTTTATGTTTCACAAAAAGATGAACGTATTGAGACCGTACTAGGGTCCTGTATTTCAGCCTGTGTGAGAGACCCCGTTGCAGGGGTGGGTGGCATGAACCATTTTATGTTGCCCGTGAATAAAAACACCCAAGACTCAGAATTGTCGGACGCCAATCGATATGGTAACTTTGCAATGGAAAATCTTGTAAACGCCCTACTATCAAAGGGCGCTAAACGAGAACGTTTGGAATTTAAGCTGTTTGGCGGCGGGCGAATTATGAGCTCCATGACCAATATTGGTTGGTACAACATAGGCTTTGCGTTTGACTATATTTATACCGAAGGCTTTAAAATTGTATCGCAAGACATCGGCGATATTTACCCGCGTAAAGTATTGTATTACCCTTTAAGCGGACGAGCACGGGTCAGGCGCCTGAATGCCATGCACAATGAATCACTTGCAAAACAAGAAAACAGTTACATTAATACGATTGAATCGAAGCCCGTTGGCGGCGATGTTGAACTTTTCTAAGGATAAATGCTATGGATATGATGGAAACTTTTCGCCTAACTTACCTTGAAGAGAGTTTTGAAGGCTTAGATCTAATGGAAACAGGCCTGCTTAACCTTCCTCCCGGCGTGCCAGATAATGAAAAAATTAATGAGATTTTTCGTGCCGCACACTCCATTAAAGGCGGCAGTGGTACCTTTGGGTTTAGCGAAATAGCAGGGTTTACGCATGTACTAGAAACGTTACTGGATGAAATGCGAGATGGTCGCCGAGAGGTCACGCAAGAGTCGATTGACGTCATGTTGGCGGCAGTGGACATTTTACGAGATATGCTCACCAAGCTGCAAAATCATGAACCCATTGATGAAGCGCGAGCCAGTGACGTTCAGCAACGAATGGAAGTTATTTTAGGCAGTGCAGAAGCCGAAGATAGCGTGGCTGCTGAGAACGAAACGGAAGCCGTTGCCTCCAGTGGTGGAGAGTGGAAAATTACTATCCTGCCTGAAAAAGAGTTACTGCAAACTGGAAACGAACCCATTCGAATTTTTCGCGAACTAGAGACGCTAGGCGACTTAACGGTTGAAGCTAATCTAACCGATTTACCCGAATTAGCGCTTTTTCAACCTGAATCATTGTATCTCAAATGGGATTTAACCCTTTCGGGCGACTCGGTGAACGAAGAGGTCATTAAAGAAGTCTTTGAGTGGATTGATGGCGATGGTGCCGAAATTATTATTACCGCTCCTGCGCTTGAAGTGGTTGAAGAAAAAGTGGTTGAAAAAGTCGCCGAACCGGTTGTGGCTAGCGTAGCCAAAAAACCGAAAAAAGAAGTAAAAAAGGTTAAAAAACCAGCGGAACCAGCGGCAAAATCAGCCCCAAAACAAGAAGGGTCTATTCGTGTTGATTTGAGTAAAATTGATCAAATGGTCAACTTAGTTGGAGAGTTAGTCATTACCCAGTCCATGCTGAGCCAATTTGGTGACTACGCCGAAGAGGCCAGTGCCGAAGGAACAGGGGCAAACTTTGATTGGGTGGATAAGCTTAAAGAAGGGTTAACTCACCTAGAGCGTCACACTCGAGAGTTGCAAGAGAGTGTGATGAATATTCGAATGCTCCCTGTGAGTTTTGCCTTTAACAGAATGCCCAGAATCGTGCATGATGTGAGCCAAAAACTAGGAAAAGAGATAGACCTAG
>JAKITH010000153.1 GCA_021648185.1 Thiomicrorhabdus sp.
CTTTGCTAACGGCTCTGTAAACAGGCTTTAAATCGGCCATAAAAGCTTTATGGTTTTTGGAGGCCACTTTCGTCATTGAGTTTCGAATTTGATGAATAATACACAGTTGCGGTGCTCGCTTTGCTATGAGTTCAAGTGGTCTTTAAAGACATGCCTATAGTAAGGGGTTCAGGAGGTGTTTTTTGTTATGAAAAAAGCCCTAAATACAGGGCTTGAATAGAAAATATCCGTCTTTTTAGGGCTCTAAATAGAGCCTCAAATTGTTATGATTTATGCTCAAGAATATTTGTGGTTTGAATATTAAAAAAGCGAATGCTCTCTTTGAGCTCCAACGCTTGCTGTTGCATGTCTTCTGCTGATCGGCTGGTTTCATGCACTAATGCGGTATTTTGTTGCGTTGTGGTATTCAGTAGGGAGATACTGGTATGAACCTGAGCGACGCCTTGAGCTTGATCGGTAGATGCGCTTGCAATGTGTTCAATCATCTCGGACACTTCTTGCACAGAGGTAGCGATCTCTTTGAGTACTTCGCCTGATTCGGAAGCCAGTTGTGAGCCTTGGTCAATTCTATGAACACTTTCATCAATGAGGCTTTTAATCTCTTTAGCCGCTTCGGCGGATTTGCCCGCTAAGGTACGAACTTCACCGGCAACCACGGCAAATCCACGTCCCTGTTCTCCTGCTCTTGCCGCTTCAACGGCGGCGTTAAGGGCTAATAAGTTGGTTTGAAAAGCAATGCCGTCAATTAGGCTGACAATGTCTGAAATTTTATGACTAGACTCTTGAATTTTTCCCATGGCATCAATGGTTTTTTGCATAACTTCTTGTCCCGTTTGGGCATTGTCTTTTACCAATTTAACGGCATGGTTAGCATGATTTGAGTTATCGGTATTATTTTGTACGGTAGTGCTCATCTCTTCCATGGTGTTACTGGTCTCTTCAATAACAACGGACTGTTCTTTAATGAGTTCATTTAAGTTTGCCGCTCCGTGAGAAACGGTAGATGAGGCATCGGTAATGGATGCGATGGTATGATCAACATTATGAATGACATCAAGTAGTTTTAAATTGGTGTTATTAATGGCTTGGGTTAACGAAGCAAGCTCACCAGGGTATTGAGTGGTAATTTTTTGGGTTAAGTCACCCTCTTGTTGTGCCATAACCACGCGGCTAATGTCTTTAATAGCCTCTTCTAATGCCTCAACGGTATCGTTTACTTCGGTTTTAAGTTGGTTTAAATCGCCTTTGGCATCAACCGTTACGCGGGTGCTGTAGTTCCCTTGCCTAACATCGCCCATTACTTGAAGAATATTTCCAATGGTGCTGTGTAAATTATGTAAGGTATTGTCTACTTTGTTTCGGAAATCTTCAGAAACATTTTTATTCATTTTAACGTTTAAATTAACTTCATTTAAAGCTTGCAATACTTTTTCAAGCTCATTCATCATGCACTCTACACTTTCAGCACTGCCATTGACCCCTTCCTTAAGGGTTTGCAAATCTCCTGATAGTGGATTGGCCATACGTTGGCTAAAGTCTCCTTTGGCGACGGCATTTACCACCTCATTTGCTTCTTGAATTGCGTGTTGCAAGCGACTCATTAAGTGGTTAAATCCTCGACTGATGTCACCAATTTCATCTTGTGCGTCGTAGGTTGATCTTAAGCTAAAGTCATTGGTGCTTTCTGTTTGATGAATTGCTTTTTTAAGTGAATTTACCGCACTCATGATTCGGCGAGTAACTAGGGTCGTTATGAATAAAACCAGCAATGTGATGGCAATAATAATGATATTGCTAATCGTACTTAGGAAGGAAGCTTTGCTGAGTAATACCTCAGAGATCTGTTTTTCAGTTGTTTTAAGAACCTGATCGGTTTGGTGAACGGTTTTACGCATTTCGCCTTGTAGGCCAGAATTACTGTCCAGTCCTGCTTTGGTATAGCCTTCTACCATGGCATTAAATTGGGTTTGATAATACGCTAATAGGCTTGAAATTTCATGGTTTTCAAGAGAGGCAAGGTTGGCCTCTTTTAAGGTGGTTTGCATGGTTGTAATCGCTTGATTAAAACGCCCTGAATACTTGGTACTTAAACGCAATAAAAAATCTTTTTCATGGCGTCGGAGCATTAATAAGTCTTTATAGAGAGGAAGGCTTTTAGCCTCTTTTGATTCGTATTCAAGGGCATGAGCCGCCGTTCTTAGTTTTCCTTGCAGCCCTGATTTCTCATTTAACCCAACCTGTTCATAGCTTTTAATCATGGCGTTAAAAGAGGCTTGATAGCTTTTTAAAACCGTAGAGAGCTTTTGAATGGAATTCGTATCGGCATTCTCTTGCAATAAAAGCTCTTCAAGTTGGCTTATTTTTTGCAAGGTTTGTTCAATAGAGGCGGTAAACTTTTTTTGGTACTTTAAACTTTTACGCAGTAAAAAATCTTTTTCATGTCGCCTTAACATTAAAATGCCAGTATCAATTTCAGCTAAGAGTACTTGTCCGTTTTTAAGTTCAGCCTCTTTATTGAGAGAGTAGTTAAGAGAGGTCAGGCTGATCGTGCTTAATAAAATAACCAGAACCGAAATAAAGAGCATACTACGCTTGATTGTCATATTGAAAGCCACCTGTTAAATAGAGGAAGTTACGTAAATCCTAATTTCATATTAGACACTTCTGATTTAATATGCAAAAGGTTTTTGAACAAGATATT
>JAKITH010000154.1 GCA_021648185.1 Thiomicrorhabdus sp.
TTTAGACAAGACATTGATTCGGCGTTACGACTGGTGTTAATCGTGGGCTTGCCTGCTACTTTAGGGTTGCTTTTATTGGCAGAGCCTTTGCTAATCACTTTGTTTTATTACGGTGCCTTTACGGAGCGAGATGTCACTATGTCTGGAATGAGTTTAATGGCTTACTCTTTTGGATTGTTAGGGTTTATTTTGGTCAAAATTTTAGCCCCCGCTTTTTATGCACGTAAAGACATGAAAACGCCCGTTAAAGTAGCGATTATTGCCTTAGTGACCAATATGGTTTTAAACTTAATTTTGATTGGGCCATTTGCCCATGTTGGACTGGCTGCGGCAACAACCATCTCTGCTTTTGTAAACTCCGGCTTGCTGTATTGGTACTTACGTAAGCAAGAAGTGTTTAAACCGTTATCGGGCTGGGCAAAGTTGTTTGTG
The DNA here is from genome assembly GCA_021648185.1 of Thiomicrorhabdus sp. The sequence goes on from JAKITH010000154.1 coordinate 433, forward strand.
CAGGTGATATTGGCCAACGTGATTTTGGTTGCATTTTTACTGTGGTTCAGTCCACCCGTGGCCGAGTGGTTACTGTTTGATTGGGAACAAAGAATTATGTGGCTGTTTGGCTTGGTGTTTGCGGTGATTGCACTGTATGCAGTTAGCCTTTTGTTGCTGGGGTTAAACCCCAAAAAAATGCTCAAAACGCCTGAATAGTCTTTGAATGGTTTTTAAAAGGGAACAGTTACTAACCCATAAGCGTTTGAATCCGCTATAATTTAGGGCTGTTTTTTAGGTTTATAAAAATGCACACAAGCTTATGCAACTCATATTAGGCATACACAATTTAAAATGCATTCAAACGGCATTGCAACGTGGTTGTGTCTTAACCATTGGCAACTTTGATGGCGTGCATTTAGGCCATCAACAGGTATTGAAAGCGCTGGTCGCACAAGCGAAACAACTCGGCTTGCCCAGTGTGGTGATGTTGTTTGAACCGTTGCCCATCGAGTATTTTGCGCCAGACAATGCCCCGGTTCGGTTAATGAATTTTCGTGAAAAAATCAAAGCCTTGCAGGGCTATGGCATTGATTATGTGTTGTGCGTGCGGTTTAATCGGGCATTTTCTTCGTTAACGGCACAACAGTTTGTGCAAACGGTTTTAGTGGAGGCATTAAAGGTTCAACACTTAGTGGTGGGCGATGATTTTCGGTTTGGGCAACAGCGCCAAGGCGATTTTGCTTACTTAGTACAAGCGGGAGAGGCGCAGGGTTTCTCTGTCACCGACATGCCCACTTTTGATGTGGCAGGTAAGCGCGTTAGCAGCACACGGATTCGGTTGGCGTTACAGACGCCCAATTTAATGGAAGCCAAAGCCCTACTGGGCAAACCGTTTCATTTTAATGGCCGTGTTATTCACGGTCAAAAGCTAGGCAGAACCCTTGGGTTTCGTACCTTAAATTTGAATCCAAAACGGATTCAAATGCCCGTTCAAGGCGTGTTTGCCGTTACCGTTGATGGCATTGCGGATACGCCATGGCCGGGAGTGGCCAATATTGGCTTGCGCCCAACCGTGGATGGCGTGCGACCTTCCATAGAGGTGCATCTGTTTGACTGGAACAAAGAGGTGTACGGAGCGCATGTCTCGGTGACCTTGCAACACTTTATTCGACCTGAACAAAAATTTAATGGTATTGAGGCGCTAAAAAAGCAGATAGGCCTTGATGTAGAGCAAGCAAAAGAATTTTTTAAATTATAATCCTGAAGGGGGATTTTCTCTCTTCGTTAACTCATAAAGTACTCACATGACTGACTATAAACCAACCTTAAACCTTCCTGAAACCGATTTTCCAATGCGTGGCAACTTGCCCAATCGTGAGCCAAAACAAGTGGAAGCTTGGCAGTCGGAATCGCTTTATCAAACTGTACGAGCGCACATGGCGGGTCGTCCTAAATTTATTTTGCACGATGGTCCTCCGTATGCAAACGGCAATATTCATATTGGTCATGCGGTGAACAAGGTATTGAAGGACATGATTGTTAAGTCCAAAGGCTTGAGTGGATTTGATGCGCCACTTGTACCAGGTTGGGATTGTCATGGATTGCCGATTGAGCTGAATGTTGAAAAAAAGAAAGGCAAAGTAGGGCAAAAAATTGGTGCCACCGAGTTTCGTCAAGCGTGTCGTGATTATGCGCAAAAACAAGTCGATGGACAGATGGCCGACTTTCAACGCTTAGGCATTATGGCCGATTGGGAAAACCCTTATTTAACCAAAGATTTTAAATACGAAGCCAATGAAATCAGAGCCTTGTCTAAAATCATTCAAAATGGTCACTTAATCAAAGGCACCAAACCCGTTTATTGGAGTGTGGGAGGTCATACCGCGTTGGCAGAAGCTGAAGTGGAGTATGAGAACAAACGCTCTAAATCGATTGATGTGCGGTTTAAAGTGCTGGACGACAAAGCCTTTTTTGAGCGTTGCCATCATGTAGAAGACCATTTAGGCGAAGGGCCTTTGTCAGTGGTAATTTGGACCACAACGCCTTGGACCTTGCCAGCCAACCAAGCGGTTTCTGTGCACCCAGAGCTGGAATATTCGGTGGTGCAAGTCGAAGGCGAGCATGGCCCTGAGCGTCTGTTTATTGCCGAAGCGATGATTAAAGATGCGATGGATAAATGGGGCTTTGATCAGTACCGAGTGATTGCGTATGGTCGCGGCGAGTTATTTGATTTGGTTG
>JAKITH010000155.1 GCA_021648185.1 Thiomicrorhabdus sp.
TGGACGAGCTGGAACTGCCGTTGCAATTTAATAACTTTAGAGATTAAGCCATGAGAGCGCAAACCACCATGAATTTAAATAAAGAACAAGCGCAAAATGTCGCTTCTGTTTTAGCCGAAGCTCTGCCTTATATTCAACGATTTTCAGGTAAGACCATCGTCATTAAATATGGTGGGAATGCCATGATTGACGATAAATTGAAAGCAGGGTTTGCACGTGATATTGTCTTGATGAAATTAGTTGGCATGAATCCCGTGGTGGTGCACGGCGGAGGCCCTCAAATTGGTCGATTGTTAGAGCGAATCGGAAAAGAGTCAGAATTTGTGCAGGGAATGCGCGTGACCGATACCGAAACCATGGACATTGTAGAAATGGTTTTGGGCGGACAAGTAAACAAAGAAATTGTGAACTTGATTCATCGCTATGGCGGCAATGCAGTGGGATTAACGGGTAAAGATGGTAATTTGATTTGTGCCACCAAAATGCAAATGACGCGTAATGCGCCTGAGCTAAATGCCTCTGAAATTATTGATTTAGGGCATGTGGGCGAAGTGAGCAAAATTAATACAAAAGTATTGGACATGCTGGTTCAAGATGACTTCATTCCTGTAATTGCACCTGTTGGCGTAGGAGAAGATGGTCACTCTTATAATATTAATGCAGATTTGGTGGCGGGAAAAATCGCAGAAGCATTGAATGCTGAAAAATTGATTTTACTCACCAATACGGCGGGTTTGTTGGATAAAGAAGGCACCTTATTGACGGGGCTTAATGCTCAAAGTGTTGAAGGGTTGGTAAAAGACGGTACAATATACGGTGGAATGCTCCCCAAGATTCAGTGCGCATTGGATGCGGTTGAATCAGGCGTTTCCTCCTCTCATATTATTGACGGTCGCGTTGAACACGCCGTGATGTTAGAGGTGTTTACCGATGAAGGCGTTGGAACGTTAATTACACGTTAAGACGGTTTTGTTTTTAATTTTTTGAAAAGTGTAGGATGAGTGAATGGATTTTGATTTATTAGTAAATGAGTATGCGTTGCCTTGGGCAGTGAAGTTAATTACCGCGGTATTAATTTTTGTCATTGGGCGTATTGTGGTTCGCTTTGTTGTGAGCTTGGTGAAGAAGGTATTAAATAAATCCAAAATGGATGAGATGCTCATCAACTTTGTTGGATCGATATTAAACGCCGTATTATTGTTGTTTGTTATTATTGCCGCTTTAAATCAGCTTGGTGTGGATACTTCTTCATTAGTCGCTTTGATTGCGGCGGCGGGTTTAGCCATTGGGTTAGCCTTGCAAGGGTCTATGCAAAACTTTGCGGCAGGGGTGATGATTTTAGTCTTCAAGCCGTTTAAAAATGGTGACTTTATTGATGCAGGTGGTGTGAACGGCGTGGTTGAAAAGGTACAAATTTTCAGTACGCTCATGCGTACAGGCGATAACAAAGAAGTAATCGTGCCAAATGGTTCTATTTATTCTGGAGCCATTACCAACTTCTCTGCCCGAGATACCCGCCGTGTCGATATGGTGTTTGGCATTGGGTATGACGATGATCTTCGTTTAGCCAAGTCTATTTTAGAAAAACTGGTAAAAGAAGACAGTCGTATTTTGCCAGAACCTGCACCAGTTATTGCTCTATCAGAGCTGGCGGACAGCAGTGTTAACTTTATCGTACGCCCATGGGTCAACAGTGGTGATTATTGGGCGGTGATGTGGGATATGAATGAAAAAGTGAAGCTTGCGTTTGATGAAGCAGGTATCTCAATTCCTTACCCTCAAATGGATGTACATTTGCACAAACAAGAAGCATAGTCATCATCTCAGAACCTCTTTTCAGCGGTTCTGAGATTTTTCTTCCCCCCCCTTCCTCTGTTTTTTTATTTACCTTTTTAGATTCTCTTTCTTTTTGTCGCATACAATAGCCTGATGGGTTTATTCGATCAAATTTTACTGTTTATTATCTCGTTAGTCGCCAATCTGTTTTCGGCGTTAGCCGGTGGTGGTGCTGGATTATTGCAGCTGCCTGCCTTATTGTTTTTGGGGTTGCCGTTTGGCACGGCGCTGGCCACGCACAAGGTTGCCAGTGTATTTTTAGGGCTGGGCGCGACCGCAAGGCATTTAAAATCGTCTACATTTGATTGGAAATTTTCCGCTTTTATTTTGGCAATGGGATTACCTGGCGTTATTTTAGGGGCAAGCCTTATTTTGCAGTTAGATGACCGCGTTGCTCAAGGCTTATTGGGGTTGTTAACGTTGGCGTTAGGTGTTTATTCCTGGTTTAAACCAGAATTGGGTCAGTTGACAGAGCTTAAAAACCGTAGCTTATTAGGCTATTCCATAGGGGGGGGGATATTATTTTTGATTGGTGTTTTAAATGGTTCTTTAACTTCAGGTACAGGGCTGTTTGTAACCTTATGGCTGGTGAGGTGGTTTGGATTAGATTATAAGTCAGCTGTGGCATATACCTTGGTGTTGGTGGGTATTTTCTGGAATGGTTCGGGCGCGTTAACCTTGGGGCTATTGGGGAGCATTCAGTGGGACTGGTTGCCAGTGTTGATTTTAGGGTCGTTGATTGGTGGGT
>JAKITH010000156.1 GCA_021648185.1 Thiomicrorhabdus sp.
TATGGCGAAGGGCGAGTCTATGAACAAGGCCAATACAAAGGCCAAGTCAGCATGATACAGGCGTCGGTTGGCTGGCAATTTGGTGGTCAAGCCTATAGTCAAATTATCTTCTTCCAAGACCAGCGTGCTTATGACGAGTTTACCAGTGGTAACTTTGAATTTGGTGCCAACGCTTCCGCTGTTATCATCAATGCGGGTATTGCGGCAGAAGCCTCAACTAAAGGCACCTCTGCCAGTGCGAATGCGGGAAATAAACACCTTAAAACAGAAGGACAGTACTATAAAGGCATGGCGGTATTTAGCCTTGCAAAAGGAGGCTTAATGTATGAAGCGGTATTAAGCGGTCAAAAATTCAACTTCACACCTTATTATTAATAACGAAGGGAAGATAAAAACAGATGGACTTCACTCCTTTCATTGATTTTATATGGCCTATTGGTGACTGGTTACAAACTTATTTGTATGAGATTGGGCTTGCGATGGTCTCAACTCTACTGGTCATTTATGGCTCTGACATTCTCGGCATGATTAAAAAACAGATTGGAGGTGTACAACCCTTTTTACGCCTCACCCTGTTTATTATTGTTTGTGGCTTTGGATTTGCCTTTTTAACCAGCTTTCTAACCCCTTTAGTAACGGGATTATTGTATCAAGTAGAAGTCATTTGGCTTCCCTTAATTATTTTGGTGAGCTTTTACCTCATTGGCTTTTTAGCTAGGAAAAAAGGTTTTATTTAACCTTAACCCTCAGATAGAAACGGACATAAAAAAACCGCTACTCCAAATGAAGTCGCGGTTTTTTTATATCCCTAATCCGCAGACAAAAATATAAATTAGAGTTATACCATTAAAAGTTCAAAATATTAGTCAGTACGACTGGTCACTTCAAGTAGGTGATACCCAAACTGAGTTTTAACAGGCCCCTCAACCGAACCAATTTCGGCACTAAAAACAACCTTATCAAACTCTGGCACCATCATTCCTGGGCCAAACTCACCTAAATCGCCTCCTGATTTTCCTGATGGGCAGTTTGAATGCGCTTTTGCAACATCAGCAAATGCTTTTCCACCATTAATTTCGTCTTTTAACGCATTACACTGTTCTTCACTGTCCACCAAAATATGGCGTGCTGTTGCTACCGTCATAAGTATATTCCTTCTTTAAATTAAAATGATTTTCCAAACCATATATTAAGGTCTTAAATAGGATATTCAAGCCTTAAAGCTATTTAATTCAAAATTCACCCTTTATATCCAAATTACTTGGAAATGTAGAGTTTTTGAGTCTGGCTAAAATTACAAGACAAGGCGAAGATTGCAGAGAATAGCCCGCTATTCTCAAAATATGCAACGCAGTATTGTGGCTTCAGACGGGATCAAAAAACGGTATTTTCAAGTAGTTTGGGTATATAATATCGCCATGAAAAAAGACAACGCCTCCTCTATGCAATACGCCTCCATTCCTATGCAATCCGTAGGTCCCTTTAAATTGATTGGCGATGTCGAAGTAGACGACTTAATGGTGCCCATGGCCACTTATGAATCTCCCTTATGGCCTTCTGTAGCACGTGGTGCGCGTGTCGCCGCGCATTCAGGTGGGATTCGAGTGACCGTTATGGACGAACGGATGACCCGCTCGGTTTTACTGGAAGCTCCCCATGCTGGTATTGCAAGACAGCACTTAAAAGACATTCAATCAAGGCATGATGAGTTGCAAACCATCGTGGCTCAAACCAGTCGATTTGCCCAGCTGCTCGACACCCATTATCAAGTGGTGGGCAACTTAATTTATTTGCGCTTAGAGTTCAATACGGGCGATGCATCCGGTCACAACATGGCGACCAATGCGGCCGATCAATTGATTCCTTGGTTGCTTGAAAACTATCCCGACTTACGCTATGTCTCCATTTCAGCCAACTACTGCACCGATAAAAAAGTCTCTGCCGTTAATGGAATTTTAGGTCGTGGAAAATATGTAGTGTGCGAAACCACCATTCCTCGAAAATTCTGTCAGCGTTTTTTAAAAACCACCCCCGAAGCGCTGGTGGATTTGCATATTAAAAAAAATCTCATTGGCAGCATTGTATCAGGTGGTTTACGCACCGCGAATGCACATGTTGCCAATATGTTGCTTGGATTTTATTTGGCCACGGGGCAAGATGCCGCCAACATTGTAGAAGGCTCACAATCCATTAATCACGCCGAAGTGACGCCAGAGGGTGACTTATATTTTTCCACCACCCTGCCCAACCTCATTGTCGGCAGTGTCGGCAACGGCAAAGGACTCGACTTTGTCTTAGAGAACTTAACCCAACTGGGCTGCACTCAACAAAACGTTGAACCAGGCACCAATGCTCGCCGTCTTGCCTGTATTGCCGGAGCTGCTGCATTTTGCGGTGAACTCTCTCTGTTGGCTGCACAAACCAACCCGGGTGAACTGATGGCCACTCATCTAAAGCTCGAACGTTCTTAATGATGATGAGTGAAAATAACGCGTCACAGCAAATCACCCAGCGTAAGCAAG
>JAKITH010000157.1 GCA_021648185.1 Thiomicrorhabdus sp.
TTATTGGCGATAATGCCAATGAAGGGGTTTTGTCGCAATTTTTATCCCCCCCCAGTGAACAGGCCTTTTTGAGTACGGCGGTGTTAGGAACAGATGAGTTAGGCCGTCCGGTATTGGAACGATTAATTTTAGGGGCGCAAACTTCGTTGTTTGTGGCGCTGGGAGTGGTGTTTTTTTCGGCCATTATCGGCACGACCATTGGGGTGTACAGTGGGTATGTGGGCGGATTAACCGATAAAATAGTCACCAAAATAATTGATGTTTTTTTGGCGTTTCCGGGGTTGTTATTGGCGATTGCCTTAGCGGCCATTTTAGGGCCTGGTATTGAAAATGTGGTGTTTGCGCTGGTGGTGGTTGGCTGGGTTGGCTATGCGCGTTTGGCACGAGCGCAAACCTTAAGTTTGCGCAATAGAGAGCATATTTTAGCGGCACGCTCTTTGGGGGTTTCAACGCCATTGATGCTGTATCGCCATGTACTGCCATTGATTTTAGCGCCACTGGGCGTAGAGGCCACCTTTGGCATTGCGGGAGCAGTAATTTCGGAAGCGGGATTGTCTTTTCTAGGGCTAGGCGTACAGCCACCCGATGCCTCTTGGGGCAGTATGATTAAAGAGGGAACGCGCTACCTCTTAATGGCACCACACTTGGTGTTGGCACCCGGCATTGCACTGATGTTGGTGGTGTTGGCGGTGAACTTAATTGGCGATCAGTGGCGAGACCATTTGGATGTAAGGTCTAAAAAAACGCGCTCTTAAAGTTGATTTGGTTGAATTTTATTCACTCCGTTAACGATTTCAAAAATCAAGTAAAACCGTTTATAGAAGTGGTTTGTATAAGGATATAGCCCTATGATTTTAGAAAACAAATTAAACATTACCGATGCGGTAGAACTTGCCAGAGTTGAAGAAAAACTGAGTAAACTAAAAGCAAATAAACTTTTTACCAGCGGTTATTTAAATACCTTAAATGCGGGGAGTTTTCAAGCATTGGCGAATATTCATCGTTATCTTTTTGATGAGGTTTATGACTTTGCAGGCCATATTCGTACCGTGAATATTTCAAAAGGAAATTTTAGATTTGCCCCCGTTAGTTATTTGGACGTTGCTTTAAAAAATATAGAAGCGATGCCTCAGTCAACCTTTGATGACGTGATTGAAAAATATGTGGAGATGAATATTGCCCATCCTTTTAGAGAAGGTAACGGGCGGAGTACGAGAATATGGCTTGATCTGATTTTAAAAAAAGAGCTAAAGCAGGTGGTTGACTGGAGCCGTGTCGATAAAGATGATTATTTAATGTCGATGGAACGAAGTCCTGTGAAAGATGTTGAAATCAAGGTTTTACTCAAACAAGCATTAACGAACAAAATAGATGACAGTGCCATTTATATGAAGGGTATTGATGCCAGTTATCACTATGAAGGCTATATTCTGTATAAAACAGAAGATATTTTATAAAGCCAAAAACAGTGAGTATTATCAGTGGCGAGACCATTTGGATGTAAGGTCTAAAAAAACGCGCTCATAGCGGATGTTATTCGCCATAATGTGTTTTTGCACGAATAATCACAACAATACAAAAATCATTCTCAATGCGGTAAACGATTCGGTCTTGGAAGCTTAAACGAACAGAGTAGTAGCCTGTTAACTGCCCGGTAAGAGGTTTTCCTGACTCTGGATGTGGGGCTATTTTATGTCGAATAATGTCTTTTAGTTTTGATTTTAATTTTGGAAAAAGTTTAACAATATCTTTTTTAGCCTGTTTGGTAAACTCAATTTGGTGGCATTTACAGCTCACAAAGGTTCTCCAAAAACCTCTTCAAAGCTCGTTGTTTCTCCACGGTTTGCTTGCTTAATAGAGGTCTCAAATTTATCTTTAAAACTGGGTTCTGATAAAAGATGTAACGTTTCTTTTAAACTCTCATACTCTTGTGCCGACATGATGATGGCATTACCGGATTTATGGTGAATTTCGAAAATTTCATGTTGTTGATTGGTTTTTTTGATTAATTCAAAAAACGTTTTACGGGCATCGGTTGCCGATAATGTCATCATAAATCATGCTCCTTTTTGTGTACCACATATTGTACCATATAGTACGGAGTTAGCGCTTGAGCTTTATTCTATTACTCACTCTCAGCCATAAACAAGGCACTTTTTTGACTGTTGCAAACGCTCATAAAGCCCGATTTATGGCAAAAAACGGTGTCATTTAACCCTGTGATGGCATTGAGTTCATCGCTTCTTAACCCTCTAAACCGTTCGGGCAGATGGTTCTCTTTGCCATTGCAGTACACGCCAAATTGTTCGTCGTTTCTTGGATAGACCACGCGTTTTATTTCGGGATGACTGTACAAAAAATCTTTAAACGGTAGGTGTTTATCTAAGATTAAAATGCCGTTGTTGACGGTTTTGGCGTAGGCTTCCAGCGCAACAATGTTTTCGGCCTCTTTAACGGCACTTTTAATGAAGTTGTTGAGGATCATACTGGTGAACTCAATGGCTTGAT
>JAKITH010000011.1 GCA_021648185.1 Thiomicrorhabdus sp.
ACTTAATGGCGATATTATCAAAGCCAAAATCTGCATACGTTTCAAACACCAAATCAATACAGGCCTGAACCTCTTCTTTAATTTGCGCTTCGGTACAGAAGATATGCGCGTCATCTTGTGTAAATGAACGCACACGCATCAACCCGTGTAACGTACCAGACGGCTCATTACGATGCACCATACCAAACTCGGCAATTCGAACCGGTAAGTCACGGTAACTGTGTAAATGGCGATTATAGACCTGAATGTGTCCAGGACAATTCATCGGCTTCACCGCATAATCACGGTTATCGGTCTCCGTGGTAAACATATTGTCTTTAAACTTATCCCAATGGCCCGATTTCTCCCATAAGGAGCGATCCATAATCAATGGTGTACGAATCTCTTCATAATCATTCGCCACCAGTTGACCACGCATATACTCTTCCACCACACGATAAAGAGTTGTTCCTTTAGGGTGCCAAAATGCCATTCCTGGAGAGACTTCTTCCAAATGAAACAGATCTAATGCTTTACCTAGCTTACGATGATCACGTTTTTCCGCCTCTTCCATCATTAACCGATAGTCTTTTAAGGCCTGTTTACTCTCAAATGCGACGCCATAAATCCGCTGTAACATTTTATTGTCCGAATTCCCACGCCAATACGCACCGGCAATATGCGTCAGCTTAAGCGCCTTCACAAACCCCATATTAGGCAAGTGCGGCCCAACACACATATCCACGTACTCTTCATGGAAATAAAAGCCAAACTCGGTCTCATTCGGTAAATCACGAATTAACTCAAGTTTATACTCCTCTCCACGTTCAGCAAACGTTGCAATGGCTTCGTCACGAGAGAGCATTTTTTTAATCACAGGGTATTTGGTTTTTGCCAAAGACAACATCCGCTTTTCAATTTGCTTCAAGTCCTCTGGCGTAACTTTGTGCTCTAGGTCAATATCATAATAAAAACCATTATCGATCACCGGGCCAATGGCCATTTTAACATCTGGATAAAGCTGCTTTAACGCATGACCTAACAAATGCGCACACGAATGGCGCATGATGTGAACACCATCCTCATCTCGCATCGTTACAATTTCAAGCGTCGCGTCCTCTTTAATTAAATCACTTGCATCGACTAATTGCCCATTTACTCGTCCAGCAATCGTCGCTTTCGCCAATCCTGCTCCAATACTTTCTGCAACCTGCATTACAGAAACAGCGTCATCAAATTGTTTAGTCGAACCGTCGGGTAACGTAATGATTGGCATGAATTATTCTCTTCAGATAGTAAGTTAAAAAATTAGCCCCGTATTTTACCAGTTTATGACCATAGTCTGAAGCGGATTCCTATATTCTTTAAACCGCCTTTAATTTAGATGACAAAAAGGGAAAAATATTAATCTCAAATTTTCTTCCCCCCCCTTATCTTCAACAACAAAATCAGCTTATTAAACCACTTCTGGAGACCAGCCTTGTGCATTAAGGGTTTCCAGAAGCTCATCATCTGGAAAATAGTATTGATTTGCGCTTTTCAGGGTAACTTTTGCCTGTTCATTTCGATACGCTATGGTAATAGGCAAGCCTCTTTCGGCTTGGTAGGATTGCAACAATGCCGCAAGCTCGGTGAGTTTTTCAGTGCTAACCCCTTTAGAGACCATGCTAAGTTGAATGGCTTGGGACTTTTCGACCCGTGCTTCGGCGAGCGTCACAATTTGTTCGGCATCCAATTTAATTCCGCCATTAAAATGATCTTCGGCCACTTCACCGGTCACAAGTACCACGGTATCAACCTTAATCTCATTTCGAATGGCATCGTATACCGCTGGACGCATGACAACATCTAACCGTGCCGTTTTGTCGTCCAAGGTGGCAAAACCCATTCGCTGCCCGTTGCGGGTCACTTTACTTCTAAGCTCGACCACTAAACCTGCTACGGTGCGTTTGCGCCATTTCTCGGGCACCAGAGTGGATAAAGGCGTGTCAACCAATCGCTTAAGCTCTTTTCGATACATGTCAATTGGGTGCCCTGACATATAATGTCCCAGCGTCTCTTTTTCCCCTTTTAAACGCAATTTTTCGGACATTTCTGGCACGTCCAGCAGTTGACTGCTCCCCGTTTCTTCCACTGAAAGCATTTCACCAAACAGGTCGTTTTGCCCTACTTCATCATTTTTAAGCTGCTGTTCGGCTTGCTTTAATGCCATAGGAGAACTGTCTAATACGGCTTGACGATTGGCGTGCAGACTGTCAAACGCACCTGATCGTATCAATGCTTCTAATACTCTTCGATTGATTTTTTTTCCGATTCGCAAACAAAAATCAAAGAGATCTCGATAATTCCCCTTGGCTGCTCGGTCATTAATCACCCCTTCCAGCGCCGCTTCTCCTGCACCTTTAATGCCGCCTAAACCATAGTGAATGGTTTTATCACCAGCGGGCTTAAAGCGAATTTTACTGGTGTTAATATTAGGTGGCAATACTTTCAAGTTCATCTCAGCACATTCGTTGACCATGTGAACGACTTTGTCGGTATTGTCCATATCGGATGAAATTTGTGCCGCCATAAACTCGGCAGGATAATGGGTTTTAAGCCATGCGGATTGGTAAGAGACCAATGCATAGGCGGCGGAATGGGACTTGTTAAACCCGTATCCCGCAAACTTTTCCACCAAATCAAATATCTTCATGGCAAGATCGCCATCAACATTGTTGTTAATCGCCCCCTCTTTAAAGATAGAGCGCTGTTTGACCATCTCTTCGGGCTTCTTTTTACCCATGGCTCGACGAAGCATATCAGCCTCACCTAATGAGTAGCCTGCTAATATTTGGGCAATCTGCATGACTTGCTCTTGGTACAAAATAACCCCATAGGTAGGCTCTAAGGTCTCTTTTAAGCTGTCGTGTTGGTATTGTGCATCGGGGTAAGAAACTTTTTCACGACCATGCTTACGCGCGATAAAGTTATCCACCATGCCCGATTCAAGAGGCCCAGGACGAAACAGTGCCACTAAGGCGATAATGTCTTCAAAGGAGTCAGGGCGCAGCTTCACAATCAAGCTTTGCATCCCTGGGGATTCCAACTGAAACACCCCTGTGGTATTACCAGTTTGAATCATCTGCAACGTGGGCTGATCGTCCAGAGGAATCCGAGCAATATCAACAAACCCATCATCTCCCGGTTTTTTTCCTTCATTAATGGATTGCAATGCCCAGTCGATAATCGTGAGGGTTCGTAAGCCCAAGAAATCGAATTTAACCAGCCCTGCGGTTTCCACATCGTTCTTATCCAACTGGGTCATCACACTTGACCCATCCGGCTCGCATAACAGTGGACAAAAATGATCTAAGGGCTTAGGGCCGATAACCACGCCACCCGCGTGTTTTCCCGTATTACGAACCGTGCCTTCTAACTTTAAAGCGTATTCTAATAACTGACGTGCGTCTTCATCATTGTCGTATTTGTTTTGTAACTCCTCTTCTTGCTCCAGTGCACCCGCAAGCTTAATGCCGAGTTCATTGGGAATCAGCTTGGCAATGCCATCGACCACGCCATAGCCTAATCCGAGTACACGCCCCACATCTCGTACTACCGCTTTAGCAGCCATGGTGCCGAAAGTAACGATTTGCGACACATGGTCTCGCCCGTAGTGTTGCGCGACGTAGTCAATGACTTCATCGCGGCGCTCCATGCAAAAATCGATATCAAAATCGGGCATGGAAACACGCTCAGGGTTTAGAAAACGCTCAAACAGCAGATCATATTCAAGGGGATCTAGGTCGGTAATTTTAAGCGCATAAGCCACTAATGAACCCGCACCAGAACCACGCCCCGGCCCCACGGGAATCTGTTGATTTTTAGCCCACTGAATAAAATCGGCAACGATTAAGAAGTATCCAGGAAACCCCATTTGGATAATAATGTCGAGTTCGAATTTAATGCGATCGTAATATTCGGTGCGTTTTTCAGCCAGCGCCTCTTTTGGAAGATGACCAAATAAAAAGGCCAGTCGCTCTTCTAACCCTTTATGACTTTCGGCAATGAAAAACTCGTCCATCGTCATGCCTTCTGGCACGGGAAAATCGGGTAAAAAATAGGTATCTAACGTAAGCGTTAAAGTACAACGCTTAGCAATTTCAACACTGTTTTCGATCGCTTCTGGCAGGTCTTTAAACAGTTCCACCATCTCTTGCGTGGTTCTAAAATACTGTTGCTCTGAATATAATTTAGGACGATTAGGGTCAATCAGTATATGGCTACTGCTAATACAGGTGCGAATCTCATGTGCTTCAAAGTCTTCGGCGGTGGCAAATCGTACGTCATTGGTGGCCACCACAGGCACATCGTGCGCTAACGCCAGCTCCACCGCTTTATGAATGTAAACCTCTTCATTTTCACGCCCTGTTCGTACCAACTCCAAATAGAACCGGTCTTTAAAATGCGCGAGCCACCATGCCATGCGAGAGGCCACTAACTCGTAATTCTCAGCCAACAAAGCGACTCCAATATCGCCCGAACGCCCACCCGACAACACAATCAATCCATCATTATATGTTTCTAACCACTCACGTTTTATTAACGCCACCATACGATTATGATGCAATCGTTGATTTTTAAGATAACTTTGAGAGATTAAATGCGATAAATTTAGATAACCCTGCTCATTTTGACACAGAAAAACCGCAGAAAAAATTTCTCCCCCCCTATCTTCAATCCACACCTCTGCGCCAATCACAGGTTTAACACCCGCACCATTAGCAGCTCGATAAAATTTAATTAACGCAAACAAATTACTTTGATCCGTCAATGCCACCGCAGGCTGTTCGGCAGATTGTACAAGAGAGATAAGTGGCTTAATGCCAAGTGTGCTGTCAATAACCGAATATTCGGAATGCACATGAAGGTGAACAAATTGAGTCATAAGGGCTTGGAAGAGAGTTCATTTTTTAAAGAGGCATTATTTTAACGGTTTCTACGCCATAGGTGCTAGAATTACAGCCAATATAATTATCGTGATGCACACCCACCAGCCCAGTATGCAAAGTCCCCCCAATCAAAGCCCTTTTTGGCTCGAAACCACCCCCGTTACTTTTCCGCCAACGCACCTTGCTTTGCCAGACCCCAATGGTTTATTGGCCATTGGTGGCAACCTAACGCCCGAGTGGTTACTGCACGCTTACAGCAAAGGGATTTTTCCGTGGTTCAATCCTGAAGAACCTATTTTATGGTGGAGCCCAAACCCCAGAAGCGTACTGTTTATTGATGAGTTAAAAATCAAACGTAGCCTACGCAAAACCATTCAAAAATGGACAAAAACCCCTGATTTCTCTGTCACATTAGACCAAGATTTTACAGGCGTAATGCACGCCTGTGCCAGTGTGCCCAGAAAAGACCAAGCGGGCACATGGATCACCCCTGCCATGCTCTCCGCCTACACCAAACTGCACCAATCCGGCCACGCACACTCGGTCGAGGTTTGGCAAGACGGACAACTCGTTGGCGGACTGTATGGTATTGCCATTGGTAAAATGTTTTTTGGTGAATCGATGTTCTCTAACGTCACCGATGGCTCCAAAGTCGCATTGGTTGCGCTGTCCATGCAACTCAAAGAGTGGGGGTTTAAGCTCATTGATACCCAAGTTGAAACACCGCATTTAAACAGCTTGGGAGCGAGTCAAATTAAACGTGTCGAATTTGAAGGCCTAATGAACCAACAGATCAATCAACCTTTCAACACACAAAAATGGCAGCTTTCAACCGACTGGGTTCAAGCGGTCAAAAATCACCCAAAAAAATAACGACACTCATTAGCACCTTCTAATACTATGCAACTTTCTTCCACGCCTTAAAAAAATCACAGTAGAATGGCTCTATTCAATGATTTAAACCCCTTAAGGAAGAGTTACGCTTTTATGTATTCACATCCCGGAAATCGTCCTCGATCGCTTAAAATATCTAACTTTCGCTTCCCCTTAAATGCACTGCTCTCAGGCGCGCATCGTGCTACGGGCTTGGCACTGGTGATTAGCCTAATCGCTTACCTTGCTTTGGCCAATCTCATTTTATTTGTGCCCAGCGTAACCTTAGAAGATGTTGCCAGTTGCTGGCTCACTCTGCTCTTGCATACCGGATTTTGGATAGCACTCTCTTACCACTGGCTCAGTGGATTACGCCACTTGTGTGCCGAGCATTTTCTACAACCTGAAACCTATCAACTCATCAACAGCAAAACCGTAAGCTATTTATTATTAGCCACTTGGTTTATTAGCAGTATTTCAATTACTTATAGGGTTTGGTTCTAATGGATTTTAATATCAAAAGTAGCACCCTTTCTGGCCGAAAAGCACACATTTGGCAACGTTTAAGCGCCATTTATTTACTATTTTATACGCCATTTTTAGCCATTGTCATAACGCAACTTCCCAGCTCCGTCTCCTTAAAGCTCCTAGCCTATCAACTGGATAGCCTTGCCTTTAGCGGGCTATTTGAAGTCGCCAGTCTCATTGCGGTACTCCTATTATTGGTACACGCATGGGTTGGAGTTCGCGATATCATCATTGATTATGTCCCCCGAGAAAAAGTAAATCTTTGGCTCACGTTGTATCACAGCACATTAATTTTATTATTTATTAACAGTGCCATGATTGCCATCAACCTGTTTGGCTACGCTTAAAAAAACAACTCAACACCACACTTTACCAACCGTTTCATTTTCTGAGAAATACAAAATACTATGAAATTTACAGAATCTTTTCCAATAGAAACCTTTGATGCACTCGTTATTGGCGCAGGGGGTGCGGGAATGCGTGCCTCTCTTCAGCTCACCGAAGATGGGCATAAAATTGCCATGATTTCTAAGGTCTTTCCTACCCGTTCGCATACCGTTGCGGCACAAGGCGGGGTCAATGCGGCCTTAGGAAATGTCACTCCCGACAAATGGGAATGGCACATGTACGACACCATTAAAGGCAGTGACTTTTTGGGCGACCAAGACGCCATTGAGTTTATGTGCCGAGAAGCGTCTGAAATCGTGCGAGAACTAGAACACTTTGGCGTGCCTTTTAGCCGATTGGATAACGGTAAAATTTACCAACGTGCCTTTGGCGGACAAAGCTTACACTACGGCGAAGAGCAAGCTTACCGAACCTGTGCCGCCGCAGATCGAACGGGTCACGCCATTTTGCACTCGCTATACCAGCAAAACCTACGATTAGGCACCACTTTTTACGATGAATATTACGCGGTTGACTTGCTTAAAAATCAAGACGGCGACATCAATGGTGTGCTGGTAATGAACATTCACAACAGTGAATACAAAATTCTAAAAAGTCCTCATATTTTATTAGCCACGGGCGGTGCGGGCCAAGTATTTCGCAACAACACCAACGCCACTATTAATACGGGCGATGGGCTGGGAATGGTATTACGCGCAGGCTACCCACTGCAAGACATGGAATTTTGGCAATTTCACCCCACAGGAGTTTCTGGCAAAGGGATGTTAATTTCAGAAGCGGTGCGTGGCGAAGGTGGTAAATTACGCAACGCGCTCGGTGAAGCCTTTATGGAAACATACGCACCCCGCGTAAAAGACTTAGCGTCGCGTGACGTAGTGGCACGCGCTATCGCCATTGAAGTCAACGAAGGCCGTGGCTGTGGGCCAAATAAAGATTATGTGCACCTCGACATCAGCCACATTCCCCATGACGTTATTACCGAAAGACTGCCCGGCATTCGTGAAATCAGTCAAACCTTCTTAGGGATTGATCCCATTGAAGAGCCCATTCATGTCTACCCAACGTGTCACTATATGATGGGTGGGATTCCCACCAACATTGCAGGACAAGTGGTGAGTCCCGATCAAGATGGCATACAACAACCGGTAAAAGGACTGTACGCCATTGGCGAGTGTGCTTGCGTATCCGTGCATGGCGCGAACCGTTTAGGCGGAAACTCGTTATTGGACATTGTGGTCTTTGGTCGCAAAGCTGCCTTAACCATTAATGAAGCGCTTACCGCCTCACCTGCCCAACACGACAACGTAACATTAAATCTAACCCCAGTTGTAAACCGCTTAAACCGCTGGCTTAAAAAAGACGACTCAAACAACGACTCCATTGCGCAAATTAAAAAAGACTTACAACTGGTGATGGAGCGTGGCTGCGGTGTGTTTAGAGACGAACCCACTATGCAAAAAGCGTTAGAGGAGTTAAAAGAGATTCAGACACGACTCGAACACGTCTGTATCTCTGACTTTGGTAACGTCTTTAACCTAGACCGTTTGGCCGCTTATGAGCTTGAAAACCTCGTTGCCATTGGCCACTCAACCGTCGTATCCGCTCACACTCGAACCGAAAGCCGTGGCGCGCACTCGCGAGTAGACTACACCGAACGAGACGATGAAAACTGGTTAAAACACACCCTCTACTTTCAAGAGAACCACCGGATTACGTTTAAACCCGTGAACTTAACACCCAAAAACCATGATTCCATTGTGCCAAAGCCTCGTGTGTATTAAGGAGTCTATGAATAAGTCCCTTAAGCAACCCGCGATAAAGAAGATAAGGTTATAAAATGAAATTCATTATCAGTCGTTACAACCCAGAAATTGACCAAGACCCTTACGATCAAACACTAGAGCTAGATGATGCACTGCTATTTCCAGACAGTATGTTACTGGATGCTCTACACCTACTCAGAGAACAAGACCCCAGCTTGGCCTACCGCTCCTCCTGCCAAGAAGGCGTATGTGGTTCAGACGGCATGAACGTCAATGGTAAAAATCGTTTAAGTTGCGTCACTTCTTTGTCTGAACTAGGCCAAACCGTTACGCTAAGACCCCTCCCCGGCCTGCCGATTATTAAGGACTTAATCATTGATATGACGCTGTTTTACAAACAGTATAAAGCCGTTAAACCTTACTTAGAAAGCCTTCCGCTGGATCTTGAAAAAGAGCACTTACAAAGCCCTGAAGAGCGCGCCAAATTAGACGGTAGCTACGAGTGTATCCTGTGCGGTTGCTGCTCAACCAGTTGCCCCTCTTTTTGGTGGAATCCCGATCAGTTTGCCGGCCCTGCCGCTCTGCTTGCAGCCAAACGATTTGTGGTTGATTCACGCGATATCAAACACATTGACCGCTTAAAAGAGCTGGACAGTGCCACAACGACCTTCCGTTGCCGTCACATTCAAAACTGCAGCGATGCATGTCCAAAAGGCTTGGTGCCCAGCCGAGCTATTCAAGAACTTAAGTCCATTATGGTAAAAGACCTATGAGTGCCGAGCACTTAATATTAGCCGACAACGAGTTCAATAACTGGCGCAGAAAAAGTTTGTTTTTAGCCAAACGTGGCAACCTAGAAAGCGAACTTCTTCTCGCAAAGTTTTTAGAAGATTTAAACGAAATTTCAACCGAAAAAGCACAGTTATTTCGAGAGTTTCTCAGCGAAAACGACCAAAACCTCTTTCGCTGGCTCATGACTTTTGACCCCAAAATGCCACACGAAGCCGTGCGACCACCCGATAAGTACCTTGCTCTCATCCAAGAAATCAGAGAAAATTACTTAAAATAACGTGAAAAAATATTTTTTACTGGTTTTCATTTTGAATCTCTGGTACAATCCGCCCAAATTTTATTATCAAGGGTTTACTTAATCACATGGCAAAACAAGACGTTATTGAATTCGACGGAATCGTACTAGAAACATTACCAAATACTTTATTTAAAGTAGAACTAGAGAATGGCCACAAAATTTTGGCACATATCTCTGGCCGTATGCGTAAAAACTACATTCGAATTTTAGCGGGCGACGCAGTTAAAGTAGAGCTCACGCCATACGACCTAACTAAAGGTCGCATTACCTATCGTGGTAAATAAGATCAAATAACGCAGAAAACCCTTTCAATAAAAAAGCCCTTTAACGAAATCCGTTAAAGGGCTTTTTTTGTGGTTAGTGGAAAAGGGGCAACCACAAGGGGAGATGCCCCTACTCTCTATACCCAAATTACTTGGAAATGCGGAATTTTTGAGTTTGGCTGAAATTACAAGACAAGGCGCAGTTTGCAGGGAATGGCTAGCCATTCGCAATAACTGTAACGAAGTATTGTGACTTCAGACGGGTTCAAAAAACTGCATTTCCAAGTAGTTTGGGTATATATTTAAAGCGAGGTCACTTTAAATTGCAGCAGATTCTTGACGCAATCAATCTCAACCAAACCGCCTTTTTGCAGCTCGCCAAACAAAAGTTTATCGGCCAAAGGTTGTTTAATTTTGTCTTGAATCAGGCGTGCCATTGGCCTTGCGCCCATAAGAGGATCGTACCCCTCTTTAGCCAACCACTGTCGAGCCGCATCGGTTAAGGTAAGAGTCACTTTTTTCGCTTCTAAGGTACTTTCTAGCGCATAGATAAATTTATTGACCACGGAGGCCATAGAGGCTTCTGAAAGTCGATTGAATTGCACCACACCATCTAAACGGTTGCGAAACTCAGGGGTAAATACTTTTTTAAGTTCCGACTCAAAATCCATTGTATGATCTTGTTCTGCAAACCCCATGCTAGAACGTGCCATCTGTTCCGCACCCACATTAGAAGTCATGATTAAAATAATATTTCTAAAATCGGCTTTACGACCGTTGTTGTCGGTGAGTGTTCCGTGATCCATCACTTGCAACAGTAAATTAAATACATCAGGGTGTGCTTTTTCAATTTCATCCAACAACACCACCGCATGTGGCTGCTTTGAAACCGCTTCGGTTAATAGACCGCCTTGGTCATAACCAACGTAGCCCGGTGGGGCGCCAATTAAACGAGAAACCGTATGGCGCTCCATATATTCCGACATGTCAAAACGGAGCATCTCAACTTTTAAATGATTAGCAAGTTGTTGTGCTAACTCGGTTTTTCCCACACCTGTAGGGCCTGCAAATAAGAACGATCCAGTTGGTTTATTAGGATCGCTAAGACCTGAACGTGCCAGCTTAATCGCTAAACTGATTTGATCGACCGCATGGTCTTGACCAAACACAACTCGCTTAAGGCTGCCCGCTAAATCTTGCAATTTATCGCGCTCTTTTTGCGTAATTTGAGAGACAGGAATACGCGCAATACTGGCCACAACCTGTTGAATCTCAGCCACTCCAATCTGTTTTTTACGTTTCGATACCACAGCCAATGCTTGTTTTGCACCCGCTTCATCAATCACATCAATGGCCTTGTCAGGAAGCTGTCGATCATTTAAATAACGCGCAGACAGCGCCACGGCTTCTTTTAACGCTGGCAAGGTATACTTCACCTGATGATGTTCTTCGTATTTGGACTTTAAGCCTTTTAATATTTCAAAGCTCTCTTGAATCGTTGGCTCTTTAACATCCACTTTCTGAAAACGTCGTGCCAAGGCTCTGTCTTTTTCAAACACCCCTCTAAACTCTTCATAAGTGGTGGCACCCAAACAACGAATTTTTCCTGAGGAGAGCGCAGGCTTCATTAAATTAGAGGCATCCATCGCACCCCCTTGTACCGCACCCGCACCAATAACGGTGTGAATTTCATCAATAAAGAGAATGGCATGAGGCATATTTTCTAATGCATTTAATAACGCTTTAAACCGTTTTTCAAAATCGCCCCGATAACGGGTTCCCGCTAACAGTGCCCCCATGTCTAAACTGTATACCACCGCATCGCTTAAGAGTTCGGGGACATTATTGTGAATAATTTGATACGCTAAGCCTTCGGCCACGGCAGTTTTCCCCACTCCTGGCTCGCCAACAAGCAACGGATTATTTTTACGACGACGACTTAAAATTTCTAACGTGCGATTAAGCTCCCAATCACGACCAATAATAGGGTCAATTCGTCCAAGCTCCACCTCTTTATTTAAGTTAGTGGTATACGCTTCAATCGGGGAAGGCTTTTTTTCACCTTCTTCAGTCATTTGATCGATATTGGGTTGATAGTCTGCCGCTTCCGAAGCGGTCACACCATGAGATAGATAGCTCAATACATCAACGCGCTCTACGCCATGTGTTTCCAGTAAATACACCGCTTGAGAATCTTGTTCGGCATACAACGAGGCCAATACATGCACGGCTGTTACTTCCGGATACCCATTGGATTGCACCAAATAAATAGCACGCTCAATAACGCGCTGAAAACTCATCGTGGGCTGTAACTCTTCAGGCTTTCGGGCAATCATGTCGGACTCTAAAAACTTCTCCAACCCCTCTTCAATCACCGCCAGATCTGCGCCACACGCACTGATGACTTCTTGCACCTCTTTCACCGCCAACAACTCAAGCAATAGGTGTTCTAACGTCACAAATTCATGCTCATACTCATGCGCAACGCTAAACGCATTGCTTAAGGTCATTTGCAATTCATTACTTAACATCATGCGACCTCCGACTGGCACATTAATGGATGGTTATTGGCACGTGCATAATTATTTACTTGCTGAACTTTCATCTCTGCGATTTCTCGACTGAATACACCACAAACCCCTTTTCCATCATGATGAACCGCCAACATAATTGCGGCGGCTCTCTCCTCATCTAACCCAAAAAAACGTTGCAATACCTCGACCACAAAGTCCATAGGGGTATAGTCATCATTTAACAGTACAACTTGATAGCGTTTAGGGGGTTCTACTTTAGCTTTAGCGCGGTCTAACAGCAATTGACCGTCATCGTATTCAGGGTTCTGTGGCATTTATTTTCATTACTCTCTATTTTTTTTCACTTATTCTCTAAAGGAAACCTTTCGTACAAAGGCATCTAAAAGATATTCTACCTTATTTTATTAAGAACGAACCAAACGCACATAAAAATCCCCTGCTTTGTGCAAATGGTCAGCGGGTATCCCCATTCCTTTGACCTTAATAAACCGTTTTGACTCATAACCTTTTGGCACCACAAAACATAATCGCCCACTCGGACTCTCTAGCTCTAATTTTTTCCCCGCCTTAATTAATAATGCGGGCAGGTAAAAGGTACCATAAATATCCGCCCCCTCTAGCTGAAAACGTAGACTGTCTAATTGAATGGTAAAACGCACCAAATAATCACCTGGTAGACCTCCAAACAGTCCCTTATACCCCTTTCCTTTCAGTCGAAACGTTTTGCCAGAAAAGGCCTCACGGGTAAATTTCATTTTCACCTTTAAACCAGGAATGTAAAACGAACCTAGTTTTAACAAACGAATAGCATAACGCAAGGTTAACGGGTAGGTAATCACCCTATTTTTACCATGAATCGCTTGGTGCGAATGGTATGTTTTATCGGAATACTCTTTGGTTGATTCTTGAGGTTTCGTATTGCGTTGTTCACTCGAATAATTTGACGGAGTAGAGCCACCTACCAAACCGCGTTTACTGCGCAAATACTGTTCATAATCGAAGCAATAGGCTTTGCGGTGTTTTTTTAACACCTCATATGCCACCGCAACTTCTTGAAACTTTTTTTGCGCATCATGAATGGTCGATACATCAGGATGATAGCGCCGTGCCATTTTGCGATACATCACCTTAACCGTCTTTTCACAGGCGCCGTAATGCACCCCCAAAACCGCAAAATAATCCACAGAACGATCGTAATGTTGCTTCAACTGAACCCTTTATGCGCCTTATGAGACCTTTGTACGAGAGAGTCTCCTTATAAATTAGCGCTTTTTAATTTGTAACGACTTTAATTCTGGCTTAATTTTACCCCCCCCTATTTAAAAACAAAAGCTTAAACAGGCAAAATAGCCAACAATCTCAAAATAAAACAGGCGATAATAATGCCCAATATTTTCAGCATAACAATACCTATTTTGGATTAAACATATATGAGCATCGAACAAACTTTATTAAACCGCAGTAATAACCAATGTGAACTGTGTGGTTCAACCGAATCGTTAAGCGTTATGGAGGTTGCTCCATCCAATGGCACCGCTGAACAAGCCGTTTTAATCTGCCAAACCTGTAAACATCAAATAGAAGAACCAAGCAGTATGGATGCGAACCATTGGCGCTGCTTAAATGACAGCATGTGGAATCCAGAACCCGCTGTGCAAGTATTATCGTTTCGTTTATTAACGGCGCTGCGCTCAGAAGGCTGGCCACAAGACCTATTGGACATAATGTATTTGGAGGATGAAATCAGAACATGGGCAGAAGCAGGACTGTCAGAAAAGGATGAAACGCCCCCAACCAAAGACAGTAATGGCACTCTTTTACAAGAGGGAGACAGCGTTACATTAATTAAAGATCTCGTAGTCAAGGGCGCTAACTTTACCGCCAAACGTGGCACGCTGGTTAGAAACATTCACTTAACCGACAATCCTTTGCATATTGAAGGGAAAGTGAATGGCACTCAAATTGTACTCGTTGCGGCTTTTCTTAAAAAAGCCTAACGGTAACCCCTAATCTGCTACCCCATTAAAGAAACGGGCAAATAGGTTCTAATTTGCTCGGGTGTTTTGGTAACCACGTTTTTATTTAAACTAAATGCGATGTGTTTTTTAAGTTGATTCGAACACGCTTGACGTAACACGCCTAAAAAAGCAGGCGACGCCACGACAAATAAATTTTCAAACTTATTTAAATTCAATTCATGGCATAAATGCTGTGCAACCCGTTTTGCAAAATGGATGTTTTCTTGTTCCTTAGGATCAATTTCACCCACATAAGCATGACCACTAGACCCTTCACTCTCTTTCGATCTTCCCGGCTGGTCACTGATCAAATCTTGATCCAATAAACGTCCTTCGGAATGCGTTAAACTTTCGATTTCAACCAGTTCTGCCACAGAATTTTCTGCGGTAAAAATTCGTGCTCTACTACTGTCTGCAATAAGAATCCAAGCGGGTTTCATAAACAATACTCCTAGTCATACTGATGATTAAAACACAAAAACCAGTTTTCACTATAGCACAGACCGCTTTTACTTTTCGCCCAAAAAAACTTAATAAATCAATAAGATAATAACAAAAAACCTTTGAAACCCTTATTAAAAA
>JAKITH010000158.1 GCA_021648185.1 Thiomicrorhabdus sp.
TCTTTCGTAAGATTACATGGTGGACGGATCAACGACCATACAACGAATAATAATGGTTGGATCATTGGTAAACGGATCCAGTACAAAGCCATCGGTTTGTGGCATAAGAATCATGTCTGAGTTATGAATGCCTTTCCAGCCTTCGATAGAAGAACCATCAAATGTTTCACCGTCGACGAAAAAATCTTCATCAATGCTGGACGCAGGAATGGTGACGTGTTGTTCTTTACCATGAGTATCTGTAAAACGTAGGTCGGCCCACGTTACATCATTTTCTTTAATGATATCGAAAATAGCTTGAGACATCTGTTCTTCCTTTTAGGGCTGTGTAAATAAAAATTATCGAGGTTGATGTTAGCGGGAAACATGCCAAAAAGCGAATATTTTTTTAAAACAGATTAACTGGTTGAAAAATAGCGGGTTAATGGCTTTATTGTTTTTTTGATTGGAAATAGTGCTAAGGCCAGGTCGTCTGTTAGTGGTGCAACAAGGTGCTTAATTGGTGCGGGCAAGGGGGTTTGTATTTGCTTTTATGAAATTGTAACTTTTCTGTAACATAACGTCGTAAATTAATCGGTAGAATCCCGCAAATCAACAGCTTACTGAATTGGTAATGGTGCAATGGAAAAGAAGATAGAAGAAAAATTAGACAGCGTTTTAAAGGGGCCCGCGTTTGAAAGGCGGATTCGTATTCGAAATCTTAAAGATCGCTTTGCTCGTTATGGGATTAGCTTTGGGGGCATCTCTGTTATTGCCGCCGTATTGTTGATTATGTTCTTTTTAGTGTACGTGGTTACGCCTTTATTTTCTTCGGCCAGTATTGAAGAACATTCTGTTTTTAAGACGCCAGGGTCGGCTCAGGATAAAACGCTTTATTACGGTATTGACGAGTATAAAGAGAGTGCGGTTCGGTTTACGGAAAGTGGTCAGCTGATTGGCTTCTCTCTAGAGAACGGTCTGGTTCTTAGTGAAGACTCGCTGCCTTTAAGTGGAGAGAAAATTACGGCGTTTTCAATCATTGACGAAGCGAAGCATATTCTGGGGTTTGGTTTGTCTGATGGGACACTGCTAATTGCTCAGTATGGTTATGAGGTAACTTATCCAAATGATGTTAAAACCATTACGCCAAAAATTAAATATCCTTTTGGTGAAGAATCGATTGAGTTAGGTACTTTGGCCATTGATAAGCTGGCATTACGCTTAAGTGAAGACACGTTGGTGGTCGCTTATCAAGAGCAGGAATCTAATGAAATATCGGTAAAGAGCTACTTGGTAGAAAGTTCGTTTTTAGATGATTCGTTGACGTTATCTGAAGAGGGTGGGTCGTCATTTGAACAGCAGGTTGACGTTGAGCATTTATTGCTGGACGGCAATATGCGTAACCTGTATTTAATTTCAAAAGAAGGCGTTGCTGCCTATTATGATTTGTCTGATGTGGATGCGCCAGAGTTGGTTCAGCACGTTAATTTATTGTCGAAGGACGATGCCATTTCTACCATTCGTTTTTTGCTTGGTGACTACTCATTAATGATTGGTACCAAGCAGGGGGTTGTGTACCAATGGTTCCCAGTTCGTAATGCAGAAAATGTGTTTCAGTTGCAGCAAATTCGTCAGTTTAAAGTATCTGATCACCCTGTTACGATGATCGCGATTGAGCACGCTCGTAGAGGGTTTGCGACGATTGATCAGGCGGGTCAGTTTGACCTGTTTCACTCTACTTCGGAGCGGCATTTGGATGGTTTTGAAGTCGATGAAAAAGGGCTGTCTTTTGTCTCGATTATGCCAAGAGCAAATGGTGTTTTATTAGAGACCAAATCGGGCGAAATTGTGACTTATAATGTTGAAAATGAGTACGCAGACGTTTCGTTTAAAAGCCTCTGGGGAAAGGTATGGTATGAAGGGTATGATGAACCTGGCTATACTTGGCAGTCCTCTTCGGCCAGTTCCGATTTTGAACCTAAAATGTCTTTGACGCCATTAACCTTTGGTACGATTAAAGCTGCAATTTATTCCATGTTGTTTGCGGTGCCTATTGCTATTTTGGCGGCGATTTACACCGCCTTTTTTATGGATTCAAAAACACGTCAGTGGATTAAACCTTCGGTAGAGTTGATTGAAGCCTTGCCGACCGTTATTTTGGGGTTTTTGGCGGGGTTATGGCTCGCTCCCATGATGGAGGCAAACCTATCTGGATTCTTTGCAGTTCTGATTGTCGTGCCCATCGGTATTTTATTGTTTGGTTTTTCGTGGTCTAAATTACCAAAATCCATTCGGCATCTAGTGCCGGAAGGTAAGCGAACGTTGTTGATGATTCCTGTGGTATTCCTATTAGGCTACTTTGCGATGTCCATGGATAGACCGCTTGAAAATACCTTTTTTAATGGCGACATGCGACACTGGTTAACGTATTCAGCAGGCATTGATTTTGATCAGCGTAATGCGATGGTTATTGGATTTGCTATTGGGTTTTCACTGATTCCAACCATTTTTTTGGTGGCT
>JAKITH010000012.1 GCA_021648185.1 Thiomicrorhabdus sp.
CCATTGCCGAGCCAAATAACTTTGCCCCCCCCCTCAATTGACTTGATTATTTGGTGCACGACTTGTTCAATTTTTTGAGACTGATCCAATACCGATTGAATCGCTTTTTGATGTTCTAACAGTGCATATTCAAAATCGATTTTCATTCGCCTGCCTTTTGCGTTTGCACTTCTTGCTGTTCTGCGTCTTGAATTTTGGTGACCATATTAGAGGTGGAGTACCCTTCCCAAAAAGAGAGTATTTCAACTTGACCACCCGCATCCCAAACACACTGTGCTCCCGCAATTTCTTCGGGCTTATAATCCCCGCCTTTGACCAATACATCGGGCGTTAACTTACAAATCAATCGCTCGGGTGTCTCTTCATCAAACGGCACCACCCAATCCACACAACTTAATGCCGACAATAATTCCATGCGGCCTTCCAGCGGTACAATGGGACGAGTATCACCTTTAAGGCGTTGCACCGACGCGTCGGAGTTTACCGCGACAATCAACCGTTCACCCAGCTTAGCGGCTTCGTTTAAATAACGAACATGCCCACTGTGCAACAGGTCAAAACAGCCGTTGGTCATCACCACTCGTTCGCCTGCGTTTTGTGCTACCTTCACCAGTTCAAGCAACTCTTCTTCGTTTATGGCCACATAGCCTTTATGACGCATTGCCGCTTTAAGGCTTTCGTCCAGCTCGGCTTTAGACACGGTAGACGTACCCACTTTACGCACCACAATACTGGCGGCCTGACTGGCCAAGTGCACTGCGTTTTGCAGAGTCATTCCCGACGCAAACCCCGTGGCCAACGCGGCCATGACGGTATCGCCAGCGCCTGTTACATCAAACACCTCTTGCGCCTGGGATTGCAACAGATACGGCTGGTCTTTTTGAGTCACCAGCACCATGCCGTGTTCGCTGCGGGTCACCAATAACGCGTCCAATGACAAGGATTGAATTAACTCTTCTGCTTTAGAGACCACCAGATCCGTACACTCAGCCTTGCCGACAATCGCTTCAAACTCACTCTGATTTGGCTTAATTAAGGTTGCCCCTTTATAACGGATAAAGTCCGCTCCTTTGGGGTCGATCAATACCGGTATGTCTAATGCCTTAGCCGCCGAAATCATGGATTCTACAAATCTCAGTGCCCCTTTTGCATAATCTGAAATCACCAATACATCGTAAGCAGGCAACAGGCCTTTTACCTTTTCCACCAGTGCTTGTGCTGATGCTTTAGGAACTGGCTGTTCAAAATCCATTCGAATCAGCTGTTGATGATGACTTAAGACTCTTAATTTACACGTCGTACCACTCTCCGACAACGCCCAACTGCATCCAACGCCTGCCTCTGTCATAATGGCTTCAAGTTGTTGACCGTGTTCATCTACGATACCATCCGCTGTTTTGCCAACCACGCCAATAAGGTGTGCAGTCGCGCCCAAAGCGGCAATATTAAGCGCCACATTGGCCGCACCGCCCGCACGTACCTCTTTATCCGCCACCTTAACCACGGGAACAGGGGCTTCTGGCGAAATTCGCTCTGCGCGTCCCGTCCAATATTGGTCGAGCATCACGTCGCCAACCACCAAAATGTTAGAGCATGAAAAGTCTTGCATAAGCTTAATACCAAATTCAGTTGTTCAAAACTAGCCACAATGGACGTATTTCGACTAAAACCCTAATTCACATTTTTATCGGCGAATTAGGGTAAAATAATCGCACTATTTTATCAGGATTCCATCAGATGGTCGCTTCAAAAGCCCTATTTTTCAACAACTCTGTTCTTGTTATTGTTTTCAGTCTATTTTTTACCCCCCCTATACAGGCAAAACAAGAGAACAATGATCTCATGCCGTTTGCCATTTTAGGGGCATTTGGTTCATTTGGGTTGGCTTGTTATCAAGGCAAAGCACCCTGCACCGTTGACCCCAATCTAAATACCGATGCGTTAACCATCAGCGCCGACATGGGTGCCGATCGCAGCACGGAACAGGTTCGCATTAGCTTAGGCGCTGACTGGAAAGAGGCCGTGTATGATGCCAACACTTGGCAAGTAGTAGGCCGACTAGAGGGCAGTGTGCAAAAATGGTGGTCCACCTTAGACAACCCTCAAAACAAAGAAGGGTACATTGCAGGCATTACCCCTGTTTTTCACTACCAACCCAAAGACATGCAATTTACCCCCTTTCTTGAGATGGGTGGAGGGCTCTATCTGCTCAACAATATTGTCATCGAAAACGAATACAAATCCACTCAGTTTCAATTTGGAAGCATCTTAGGATTGGGTATCAAACACAAGCAGTTTGAGATAAGCTATCGTTATCTGCACATATCCAATGCGGGCATTGAAATGCCCAACCCTGGAACCGATTTTCACAGCCTGCATCTTGCCTATTCATTTTAATAAGAGGTTTTTTATGTCATCAAAGCAAACTCCCGACTATCAAGCCACGGCTAAAAAAGTATTTGATATTGAAGCGCAAGCCATCGCGCATCTTTCAACACAGCTTACTGAAGATTTTAATCACAGCGTACAAGCCATTTTAAACACCAAAGGCCGTGTGGTGATTTGTGGCATGGGAAAATCGGGACTGATTGGCACTAAAATCATGGCCACCTTTGCCAGCACCGGCACGCCCTGTTTTTTCATGCACCCTGGCGAAGCCTTTCATGGTGACTTGGGTATGGTGTCGCCCGATGATGTTTTTTTGGCACTGTCTAACTCGGGTGAAACCGAAGAGGTGATTCGCCTGATGCCGTTCTTAAAAGACAATGGCAACATCGTCATTGCCATGACCAACAACCCAAACTCCACGCTGGCACAAAATGCCAATTTTCACCTCAATATTGCAGTGCCCAAAGAAGCCTGCCCACACCAGCTTGCTCCTACATCCTCCACCACCGCCACCTTAGTGATGGGCGATGCGCTTGCGGTGGCGCTGATGGACGCGCGTAATTTTCAACCACATGACTTTGCACGGTTTCACCCTGGAGGCAGTTTAGGTCGAAAACTGCTGACCCGTGTCAAACACGAAATGATCCACAAAAAACTGCCTTTTATTTCAAGCGAAGCTTCCATGAAAGAGGTGATCCATTCGATGAACGAAGGGCGTTTAGGCTTGTGCATTGTGGATCAAGGAAAAGGGATTATTACCGATGGCGATTTGCGTCGTCACATGGAAAAAGATGGTGCACACTTTATGGCGCTCACCGCCAAAGAGATCATGGCAGAGAACCCCAAAACCATCTCAGGTGACGCAAGGCTGACCGAAGCGGAAGAGTTGATGAATGCTCATAAAATTACCTCATTATTGGTTGAAGAGAACCAACAAATTATAGGCATCATTCAAATATACGACCTAAATGGTTAGCCATAAAAGATGAACTTATTCACCTATCGCTTACTCACCACCTTAGCACTGCCACTCATTGCTTATCAGGGGTGGAAGCGATGCAAAAACCAATCGGAATTGTCCAACTGTTTTCGTGCCCGATTTGGGTTGAACCAGCAACCCTTGCAAAAAAATGGCATTTGGATTCATGCAGTCTCAGTAGGTGAAACACGCTCTATTTTTCCGCTGCTCTCTCGCCTAAAAGAGACCTACCCAACCTTACCGCTTACTGTCACCAGTGGCTCTACTCAAGGTGCTCTGCAAGCGTTGCAGTTTGCGCCCGTTGATATTCAACACCAAATGATTCCTTATGACTACCCATTTGCGGTGAACCGTTTTTTGAATCAACTACAACCCAAATTGGTGATTATGGTTGAAACAGAAATCTGGCCAAACCTTTATCAAGCCTGCTTTAAACGCAACATTCCGATTCTGTTGGTCAACGCACGGTTAAAAGAGAAGTCCTTTTTAGCCTATCAAAAGTGGGGGGGGAAAATTGTTAAAAACGCCCTCAACCAAACCCAGCTTATTGCCACACAGTTCCCGATTGACAGCCAATACTTTACACAACTGGGAGCTGAACGCTCTAAAATAAAAACCCTCGGAAACTTAAAATTTGACTTAGACCTTCCTGTCGATCTTGAGCAGCAAGCCACGCAATGGAAAGCCTCTCAGCAACTCGAAACCCGTTTTATTTGGGTGGCCGCCAGTACACACGCGCATCCAGATAAAAACCAACCGTCTGAAGAACAGCTCATACTACAAGCCCACCAACAACTGATTGCCAGTCAATCTAAAAATTCTCCCCCCCCCTTGCTCATACTTGTACCACGGCACGCCAAGCGATTTGACCAAGTGGCTCAACAAATAGAAAGCTCTGGACTCTCTTTTGTGCGACGCAGTAAAAACCAGCCCATCACAGCCAATACGCAAGTCTACCTTGCCGACACCACAGGCGAGCTCATGACCTGGTTTGCCAGTTGCGACGTAGCGTTTATTGGGGGCAGCCTAGTGCCTTTTGGGGGACACAACATATTAGAGCCCGCCGCCCTCAAAAAACCCGTACTTTCTGGGCCGTTTTATAGCAATCTAAAGGCTCTGTTTGACGCCTTCGCAAAAGAGGATGCACTTACCATCACCCAGTCTGTAGACGATCTCGCCAAACAACTGATGCAACTAAAACAACACCCCAACACCGCACAACAACTCGGTCAAAAGGCCTATCAAAGCTTTAAACAAAACAGTGGTGCATTAAACAAATTACTGCAAGAGATCAAAAACATCCTTAACTAAAAGACGGGGTCAGAGTAAAAGAAGATAGCTCTATTAATGCGCTTAACAGAGCTACCTATTTTTACTCTGACCCCAACTTTTAGTCTTTTATTTTTTTAACTCTAATTTATAACCAAACCCGCGCACCGTTTTAATAAGAGAGGAGTCAAACCCTTCATCGAGTTTTCTACGTAGGTTACGAATATACACCTCAACTACATTGGTTAATGGATCTGCGTTATAGCCCCATACTTGATCCAAAATTTGACTGCGGCTAAACACTCGACCAGGAGCCTGCATAAAGCATTCAAGCAATGCATACTCCTTGGGAGTCAACGCAATCTGTCGTCCATCTCGGAAAACATCTCGAGTCTCTCTATTAAGGGTTAACCCAGCAACCACTAACTCTGCCACTTGTTCTTTATAGCCTTTTGCGCCCTTATTACGACGTAATAAGGCTTGAATGCGTGCTACCAGTTCGTCAAATGCAAATGGCTTGGTTAAATAATCATCAGCGCCTAAACGTAAGCCTTCTACTTTATCCTCTATTGAGTCCATTGCGGTTAACATCAATACGGGTAGCGTAATCCCTTGTTGGCGAAGTTGTCGGCAGACCTCTTGCCCATTCATATCTGGCAACATTAAATCCAATAAGAGCAAATCATACTCTCGACAAGCCAGTTTTTTCAATCCTTGTTCACCATTGGTTGCAAACTCAATTAAATACCCTTCGGCTTCTAGGCCTCGCTTAACAAACTCTAAAATACGGGCATCGTCTTCTATTATTAACAGGGTCATATCTTTCTCTACACTTGGCCTCTTAAGAAGCTATTTTTTGAGTTGAAAGCTTAGGCAGTGTAATCACGACACACGTACCCTCACCAGATTCACTTATTATTTTAATCTGTCCTTGATGGTGCTCTACAATAGATTTTGCAAGGGATAATCCCAGCCCAGACCCAGAATAATTTTTTTTTCGTGCCTGCTCTCCACGAAAAAAACGCTCAAAGACATGGTCAAGATCGGCCTCTGGAATCCCGATGCCTTGATCACATACCGCAAGCTGAACATGGTCACCCTCCTCTTTAAGAGAGACAACAACCTCCCCTTTGGGGTCAGAGTAACAGCATGCATTGTCAATTAAAATAAGCAAGAGTTGACGAAAACGAACAGGATCGGCGTAAACCATCAGAGGGTATTCTGGAATGTCTAAGCGTAATGCTAACTGATTCTGTTTGGTAAGCACTTGCGTCTCATCACACAGCTCAATAACCAACTCATTTAAGACCAATGCATTCAATTCAAACCGAAAATTTGTGGATTCTGAACGCGCCATAAACAATAAATCTTCAACCAGTTTGGCCAGCTGAGCCGACAGCTCAACAATTCGTTGCAGTGCTTCTTGATACTCTTCTACCCGCTTTACTCGACCGCGAAACGTCACCTCTGCCTCACCTCGAATGGCCGCTAAAGGGGTTCGTAATTCATGACTGATGTCCGTAAAAAATCGACGCCGCCCCTCATCAATTCGCTGCAATTTACTGTTCGCCTCTTGTAAGGCTTGCGTTCGCTCTTTTACCCGCTCTTCTAGCTCTGCCTGTGCCTGCAACAGACTTTGGTGCTTTTGCTCTAAACGTGAAGTCATGTCATTAAAGTGATTTGCTAAATAGGTAAACTCATCATTTCCCTGCAAGATAATGCGATGTTGCAAATCCCCTTTTGAGACTTTACGCACGCCACTCACTAGCTTATCTAAAGAGTAACGCAAGTTTCGTAACAGCCAAACCCCTAGAGCAAGTGCTAAAAGCAAAGCCAGTAATGCGGTAATGGTTGCAATGAGCTTAAGATCATCCAATAAAACTTGGGCTTGCTCTCTCGCATAAGCAACTTCTGCTAACTCTGCATTAATCGCCGAATCAATTAATGGCTTAAATTCTTGGTCTATCGTCTCTTCTAGTACTACTTTTAAGACATTTTGAGCAGACTCCTCTGCACCTCGCGCCTGTAATAAAATAATACGCTCAAACGCCCAAACACCTTCAGTTAAAACTTTTTCCAACCCTGAAACCTGCTTAAGCTCTTCAATTTCATGCGCTTTTTCATCATCGTCTACTTGCTCAATTTCTGCTTCAATGGAGGCTCGTAAATTTCTTAAGGATTGGTGCAAGGTTTGATACGACTGCTTGGCCTGCTCAACATTTGCATCCTCCTTCAACACAACAAGATCAACCCGTTCTTTAAAGTAGCGATAAGCATCATGAGACAATTGAATATACGCTTGCGCAGCGTCTTGAGCACGCTGACTGCGTTCAAAATAATACTCAGAACGGTAGGTTCCCCAATATAAAATAGCTGAGAGCATTAAAACAAGGGAAAGCAAGGCTATAATAGCGCTGGTGAGTTTAAATTTATACATATTTGGTATGATAACAATCGTCAGAATAAATTACATGAATGTTTTCTGTAGAATACAATAACTAGGGGTCGGTTCGAAATTCACCTTAATTTACGGCTTGAACCTTGCTTACCTCACTAAAACTCAGAACTATTTCCATTTTTTAGGATTTTTACCATGTTAAACAGAGGAAACGGTCGCCGATTTCATCGCGTAAACATGCCGGCTCGCTATTTTATTACGCCCAGCTCACCTATTCGCGACCGTGAAATTTATGCCTCGGGTACCAACTACTTTCCTGAAAGCACCCTTAAGCTGATTGAAACCAAAAAAAATCTTATCTTGCAGTCAGTTCAAAAAATTCAAACCAGCGACTACTTACTTAAGGTGATATTCACCGAAATAATTAAAGAGATTGAATTTTTTGGTGACTGCTTAAAAGCAATTACCGATGGCAAGAGTCCCAAGTCAGACTTAAACTATTGGATTCAACTTAAAGATCGTCAAAAAGGCTTTAAGCAAGCCGCTCCTTTGGAGAGCAGCTCCCCCAAAACGTTTAGCTACATCAAAACCATTGAACAAAAATACCTAACCTACCTTGATAGCATGGTAAAAAGCATTGAACACTCCACCCCTTCCCATTTTTTTGTACAGGGGAGACTCCCATCTGGCTTTAAAATTGATGAACTCTTAGTGACATTTCGCAACCCTAAGCTGCAAAAAATCCCACTGATTCAAGCGTTATTACATGTGTCTGAATTTATGGAAACCTACTTAGCGGTCTATCAACGCATTAATGATGACAACTATTTAAAACAATTTCCTAGAGAGTGGCCTTTTAGAGAAGCCAATGTCAGCGCGGGAGGGCTTGCGGTGTTTATGAGCAAAGGGTTTGAACTCTACTCTAAAGTGGACGCTTACCTCTATTTTGAAGCAGAGAATAAATTACTCTCTTTTGATGGCACCATCGTTGGCTTTCGCACCGTTCAAGATTACCAAGAACGCATCGCCATTAACTTTGAGTTTCCCAGCGGACATGATCAAAAATTTTTACAGCAAGAAATTCAAAAACATGAAGTAGAAGAGTGTATGGATCTACCGTTATGAAAAAATCATTTAAAAGGAGAGTTCGCCATGCTTGGAAGTAGCCATGACATTGATCCAAGCTTTGTCAATAATTTACCTTTGGTACTTAGAGACCCCGCTTCGGCGTTAATTCGAGTGGCCAGTTTAAAAGACATGCTTCAAATGCGCCAAGACCCAAGTTGCCACTTTTTATATGAAGATTTTCAATTAACGCACTCCCAATGGCAAACGGCTTTAAATGCGGCCATTTTAACCAAAATAAGTTATTTTGAAATTGAACTCGGCTTTCCAAGTGTCTACATTAACAAACTCTTTGAAATTGCATCGTACGCCTGCGGCTTACCCAATAAACCCGCGCCTGTTTTGTACCAAGCCATGCTCCATGAACATCATCAAATGGCGGCTTGGATTAAAAAGGCATTATTTATTCAGCAACAAACGTTAAGACGCAATCAAGCTAGAAGCCTATCTGAAAGCTAGAAAATGAAGGTCTTTATTTAAGAAAACCGTAAAAAAAGCTCTATATACCCCCTAAAAAAGCCAGCCAAAAATGAGTTTTAGGCGTTTAAAGGAGCAATATAGGGCGTTGGAACCTGATTCATACTGTCTTGCAGTTCGTTATACTGCAAAAACAGCGTAATACTTTGCGCTTGCTCTCCCGTCAGCAAATCAAACTCAATGCCCACTCGCCAATCCAAGAGCTCATCCTGAACCTGCTCTTGTGACACAACGTTACCCCGACAGATAATCACCTCCCCTTGAATCTCCATATAAACATCCATCTTGGTAAACAGCGCATAGTCATCATTTGTCATAAAATGACACCCATTACTATTCAAGTTGACTTGATAGTGTTTCCACTCCTCAGGGCTAGAGGTTTTACGGTACGCTTCTTTTAAGCGCTCTAACACCGTTGCTTGGATATTTATTTTTTCCACCATCCATTGCAATATTCGTGCAGGCAACACTCCTGACTTCGCAAGCTTATCTAAGTTTTTCACATACGCTTTGTCATCAAATCGCTTTTGTGACAGCCCTTGATACACAAAAACACCTTTCTGGATTCCGTGTTGTAAGACACTGTTCAGCTCTTGAATATACCCCTCAATCGCATCATACAACCCTAAAATAAGCGGAGCGATATTAGACTCTTTTTTACTGACTGGCCGTCTAAATTCGGCATCTTTTTTTAAACGTAAGGCATAATCTCCTTGCAAACCAGCCTCTTTGAATTCCATAATAAAATCCAACATCCACCACATAAAGTCCAATCGAGTGTTCAACATAGTAAACACTCTTGATGCGGCAGAGCTTCGTTCAAATACCTGCTGCAAATAATCATGTAATGAGTCGTTAATCTCTTGCAACCTCAACTCCTCTTCACGAGCGATTAACTGACTCCTTTCTGAGCTAAGTTGCTGACCATAACGATCCACAGGCTCCATGTGCATGGGCAACACCACATCGTATCGAAAAAACTGTCTAGAACTCAGCATTTTCCTCCCCTCTATTTAAGCTCATTTACGTTGAATAGGCTCAAGCCCCTGACAAGGACAGCCTTCAAAGGTAAACGCTTGGCCAAACCCTTTTACGTACCCACCTTTGATGATTTTTAATTGAATTAAGTGAAAGTCTGGCAAGCTGGCTAATAACGGAACCACCTCTCCAAAGGTTGCTTCAAAACGTGAGAGATGCGCCGAAAAACAGCCAGACTCTCTGAATATTTCAGAAGGTAACAGCTGTAATGTCAATCGCTCTCGCGCAAATGACTGCTCAGTTTCCGATTCATCCGCCACTAATAAACCACTTATTAACGTGGGGGATTGATCCAGTTCAACCGACGACTCACTAAGTAAGTAGAGAATATTTTGAGTATGCTGGGCAAGTTCACTGATAAACACATACAGACTGCCGTCATCGTCCGAAATAAAGGGGGTAATACTGGTCTCTAACCTTCCTTCCAGATTAACCGTACTTAATATGATGCTGCGGCGCGCTTGCCAAAAGGCTTGGCACTGTTGTTGATTTGTCATCACTCTCTCTTATCACAATAACGTAGATTTTAACCAGTTTACAATATCCTCAATCTCTTGTGCACAAACCTGATGCTCCATGGGGTAGCTTTGCCATTGAATGGTATAACCCTGTTTATTCAGTGCTTGGTAAGAGGCATAACCCACATCGAATGGAATGACTGTATCAAACTGACCGTGCGCCATAAGAATAGGAACATTTCGGTGTTCAGAAAACGGCTGAAACATGGGACAATAGGTCGATAAAGCTAGAATTCCTGCCAAACGATGTTCAAAATCCAACCCAGCATGCAGTGCAATCAATCCACCTTGGGAAAACCCTGCGAGTACGATTTTATCGGCAGAAATCCCTTGTGCTAACTGAACCTGAATTAAATCATGTATTTGTTTGCATGACGCTTGAATGCCCTCAGTATCAATATCGTTTATAAAATCGGTACTGCGAATATCGTACCAAGAGCGCATGGTCATACCGCCATTAATGGTCACGGGCTGTACGGGAGCATGTGGAAAAACAAACCGAATTCCATGATTATCAGGCAGTGCCAATTGTGGAACCAATCCGGAAAAATCACCGCCGTCCGCCCCCAAGCCGTGCAACCAAATGACTGCGGAGCTGGCGTCTTCCTTTGGTTCAATGATAATGGGAGCGTCTTGTGTTGCTTGAATTCGCATGAAAACCTTCTTATTTCTGATAAAATGCACTCATTTTAAATGAACTCGGATGGCTTGGTGATGAAATTCCACTCGCGCTTTTATTTTTCAACCCTTTTAATGCTCATTTTGCTTTTGAATGGTGCATGCGGTAAAAAAAGTGATTTAACGCTACCAACAGAAGCCTCCGATAATTCTAGCGACAATATAGAGAAGACCCAATGACACAAGAAGCCCCCACTCCCTTTCAACGATTCAACCATGTGCTTCACGCAGAGAACGTCTCTTTAGAGCAACTCGCAACAGAGCATGGCACGCCGTTATTTGTGTACTCTAAAACAGAACTGGAAAGTCGTTGGAATGAATTTAACCAAGCCTTTGGCTCTCAGCCCCATCTTATCTGTTATGCGGTCAAAGCCAACTCCAATCTTGCCGTATTACACTGCTTGGCAATGCTTGGTTCTGGCTTTGATATTGTTTCTCAAGGTGAGTTAGA
Source organism: Thiomicrorhabdus sp. (assembly GCA_021648185.1). The sequence goes on from JAKITH010000012.1 coordinate 11,322, forward strand.
GCGCGTTTTACGTGCCGGTGGCGACCCTAAAAAAGTAGTTTTTTCGGGGGTCTGTAAACAATCTTCTGAAATTGCTCGTGCTTTAGAAGTGGGCATTCGTTGTTTTAACATTGAGTCACATGCTGAGCTGGATCGCATTCAATCGGTAGCACAATCGTTAGATTTAATCGCCGACATCTCCATTCGGGTTAATCCAGACGTAGACGCACAAACGCACCCTTATATTTCAACAGGATTAAAAGACAATAAATTTGGTGTCGACATTAATACTGCGCCAGAATTGTATGCCGATGCGTGTGCACTGTCCCACATTAACCCCATTGGCATTGACTGCCATATTGGCTCACAACTCACCGAGATCACCCCGTTTATTGATGCGTTAGAGCGAGTATTAAAACTCAAAGAGACCTTGGTGAATATGGGCATTGAGATTCATCACCTAGACCTAGGCGGTGGACTTGGCATTCAATACACCGATGAAACACCGCCCGCCATTACCGCTTATATTCAAGCGATTTTAACAAAACTCAACGACAAGCACATTGAAGTCATTCTTGAACCCGGCCGTGCGATTGTCGGCAACGCGGGCGTTCTACTGACAGAAGTGGAATATTTAAAACCAACCGAACATAAAAACTTTGCCATTATTGATGCCGGCATGAATGACCTGATTCGTCCCGCGCTGTATCAAGCGTACCAAGAGATTGTTCCCGTTACCCCTAGAGCCGACGGACTAGAAGCCACGTGGGATATTGTAGGCCCCGTTTGTGAAACGGGTGATTTTTTAGGTAAAGATCGCTGCTTGAATTTAAAGGCTGGGGACTTATTAGCGGTCATGTCCTCTGGTGCTTATGGCTTTACGATGAGTTCGAACTACAACACGCGCCCCAAAGCGGCTGAAGTAATGGTACAAGACGATCAAGCATGGCTTATTCGCCCACGTGAAACCTATGATGACTTGATGGGAACAGAGGTGTTTGCCGAATAACACCATTTTTAACCTTGATGGTTACAACCCTCTGCCAGCCACAAGTGCAATTCAGACAACTGCTTTGCACTGGGCAATTTATTTTCCTCCCCCCTTATTTTTACAACTCTTGGCGTTGTTTCAGCAGTACGGTTCGATAAACATAATGACGGCTCAATTAACGCTCCCCAAACCCCCTCAGCGTCTTGCCATGAGAACAGTTGCACGCTTGGATTTTCAACATCAAGCCACCAAGCATGTTGTTGTAGTTGGCTTAAACAGACCCAATCCTTCTGAGTCAAAAGCCTAACGGGGGTATCCGAAAGGTTAAGCGCATCACTCTCGCCCCCTCCCATTTTCTTTATCCCTTCTTTTAGCCAGCCTTGATATAACGTGGTAACCTCCACTAAATAACGACACGCACCAATCTGATTCACTTCAGGCTTAGATCTCTCCAACCACTCCGCTAATGCATAGGCATCCTGCAACAGAGCCACCATGCTTTGGCACTGCATAGGGCGACAAGGAAGTTGAGCGAGTGCACGATGCAGGCGACTGGCAATCAATTCAGGAAACACGCTGGCCAAAGAGAGTGCCATCGAATTAATCCTAGGCAATGACTGTAACGCGGTTAAGCGCTGTTCATCCATTAAACACACCTCAATCTGTTCGGCAATCTGTTCATTGACTCGGCGTAACCGTAAATTTCGTAAAAACTTAACCGCCTCGGCCTTATCTGGCCAACCCACTTGTGCCACGAGCGCTTGACGCTTACCAAACAACAGTGCAACCAGTTCAGGCTCTGCCAGTTTAGAGCACATTAATCGCCAAACCAGCATCGGTGCATGATCCAGCAACTCTAATAATTGCGGATATTTTCCTACATAGTGCAACATTTTAAGCTGATGGCTCGAAAACAGGGCACAACTCTCTTGTACCCATTTAGGGATCAGTTTACGCCAATAAGACAGTTGTGAAAAATTAGACCATGCCAAAACGGTTAAATGTGCAGGATATTCAGGTATTTCAGCAGAACACATCATAAAATCATCCCAGCTCGGCACTTGAATAACACCTAACTCAGGAAACAACTTACGACAATCTATCCATAAAACACGTTGTTCTTCATCCCAGAAACAGTGCTGTGCAAGCTGTTGTTGCTTCATATCAAGGATGACAACACCTGAAGGCTTAACATCATATTTAGAGTGTTGAGTGATTACAGGTATTTTTTGTGACACAAAATATTTTCCAGTTTTAAACCATTGGCGTAATATTTTAGTGTATAAAAAAGGAGAGTGTGAAGAATTTAAAAAAGGGATTAATCCTATCTGGATATTAGGGTACTATACTATGCTCGTAATTATACGAATTTAGAATAGGTCGTCGTTTTAATGGATAAAATAAAAGAACAGAAGATAGCTACGGATCGTTATCGTATAAGACTTTCTCCTCGCGTAGTAATGCAATCACTCCTATTCGTGACAGCAATACTCCTATCCATTCATGTTGTATTTACAATTATCCACTATAGCTTTCAGGAACTTCCTTGGCTGTTGCGCCAGCTCTTTCATGTGGATGAAGAGAACAATCTTCCAACCTGGTATTCAGGATTTTTATTACTCGCAACCAGTACATTGTTGTGGTTTTTCGCTCTTACCCAACGAGCCAATGAGGAACCTTGGTTTCGGCACTGGTTAGTTCTGGCCGTAGGTTTCTTGCTCATGTCGATTGATGAGGTGGCAGGAATACATGAGACGATTAATTCCATCATAGAGATATCATGGGCGATTCCGGGGGGAATGCTTGTACTGCTACTGATACTAGCTTTTGTACCATTTTTACTTCAGTTGCCACGGCGCACAGCCAAGCTGTTTATCCTAGCGGGTACCGTTTATCTTACGGGTGCCGTTGTGCTAGAGATAATCGCGATTCCCATGTCTGACGACACACTTACCTACGACCTTCTCGTCGCGGTAGAAGAAGGACTGGAAATGCTTGGCGTTATTCTTTTTTTGCACACCTTACTTACTTACATGCGCAGTGCAAAAACCAAGCACGTCGATGTATCGATTATGATTCGGTAGAGTCGTAGGATTCAATAAACCTATATGCCCAAATAAAAGTAAGCGTTCAGCAATAAACACCTAAGAGCTTGTCCAAGACAAATGGGTCGTCAGCCACAAATTCAGAAGTAC
>JAKITH010000159.1 GCA_021648185.1 Thiomicrorhabdus sp.
AACACGGCGGCGGTCATGTTAATCCACAGCGCTTGCACGGGCAGTACGGGCAACACCATGCCCATTAATACGGCGACCATAATAATAAGCCCTTCGCCAAAATTAGTGGCAAGAATAAAGCTTAAAAATTTAATGAGGTTATCCAGTACGCCACGCCCCTCTTCAACGGCTTTTTTAATGGTCGCAAAATTATCATCGGTAAGTACCATATCGGCGGCATCTTTGGCCACATCGGTTCCCGTCATTCCCATGGCAACCCCAATGTCCGCTTGTCGCAAGGCGGGCGCATCGTTTACGCCATCGCCCGTCATCGCAACGATGTCGCCATTTTTTTGCAGTGCTTCAACCAATCGCAGTTTTTGCTCGGGGGTTACTCGGGCAAATACGACGGTGTTACGTGCGGCATCAACCAATTGTTGTCCGCGCAGTTGTTCAATTTGTGTTCCATTTTTAACGGCTTGCTCTGAATCCATATGCGGTGAAATCAGCCCCATTTGTAAGGCGATCGCTTTGGCGGTTTCTGCATGATCGCCCGTAATCATTTTGACTTGAATGCCCGCACTTTGACACTCTTTAATGGCGGTAATGGCCTCAGCTCTAGGTGGGTCCATCATGCCTTGCAGTCCTAAAAAAATCAGATCCGTTTGAATATCGGAGTGATTAATGTGTTGCGTATTGTCGGGCAATACTTTTTTAGCAAAGGCTAAAACGCGCAAGCCTTGTTTTGCCATTTGTTCAACCTGTTCTAAAATATCACCGGTATTTAAGGGTACGGGTTGTTGATTGCGGTCTAATAAATGGCGGCTGCGTTGTAAAAGGCTTTCAACCGACCCTTTAATATAAGCGATATGCTGATGTTCTACTTGATGTAACGTCGCCATGTATTGATGTTGTGATTCAAAGGCAAGGGTATCTAACCTAGGGTTTTCTTTAAGGCGAGGTTGGGTGTTTAATTCGGCTTTTACCGCGGCGACTAATAGAGCGGCTTCGGTGGGGTCGCCAATAATCTCCCATTGTTCCTCTTTGTATTTGAGCTGTGCATCGTTGCAGAGCAGTCCGGCCAGCAATAACTCGGACAGCACGGGTTCTTGAGAGACATTGACGGGGTGTTCTTGTTGTAAAATTTGGCCTTCTGGGCGATAGCCTGTTCCAGTAACATGATAGTGGTTATTGGCGCACCAAAGTTGCTGTACCGTCATCTCATTACGGGTAAGCGTGCCCGTTTTATCTGAGCAAATAATGGTGGTACTGCCAAGGGTTTCAACGGCGGGTAGGTGACGAATAATCGCGTGATTTTTGGCCATTCGAGCTACGCCAATGGCAAGTGTAATGGTCATAACCGCAGGCAAGCCTTCAGGAATCATCGCCACCGCAATGACCACCGAAGCCATAAACAGGTACTCCCATGTTTCGCCATGCCACAGACCCACGCCAAAGGTAATCGTGGCAAGAATGAGAATGACAAACAGAAGAATGTGGCTAAAGGTTTTGATTTTACGGGTGAGCGGGGTGGCCAGTAGCTCGGCACTGTTGATGAGCTGAGAAATATGGCCAATTTGAGTGTTGTCTCCTGTGGTAACCACAATGCCTTTTGCCGTACCGTAGGTGACCAGAGAGGAGGAGTAGAGCATATTGGTGCGATCGGCCAATGGCATTTCTGCTTCTAAGAGTCCCGCCTTTTTTTGGACAGGAACCGATTCACCTGTGAGAGCCGATTCATCAATTTGCAACTCCCGACTTTGAAGTAGGCGAATGTCTGCGGGCACTTTATCGCCAGACTGCAATAATACAATATCGCCCGGAACGAGCTGTTGCGCGTTGATTCGCTGTTTTTCACCGTCGCGTATGACATTGGCTTGGGTGACCAGTGCTTTAGAGAGCGCATCCAACGCGCTAAGGGCTTTGCTTTCTTGAATAAAACCAATAATGGCATTGAGTAAGACAACGCCAAAAATAACACCTGCATCCACCCAACTGCCTAAAGAGAGTTTGATGACAATGGCCGCGAGCAAAATATAAACGAGGACTTGGTGAAACTGTTTTAAAAATCGTAAAATAGGCCCTTGCTGTTCTTGTACGGTTAGGCTGTTTAGCCCGTATTGAGCCCGTTTTTGGTGAACTTCTGTTTTATTAAGGCCGTGGGACGCATGTGGATTGAGTTCGTTGAGAATAGATTCCTCAGAACGATGGTGCCAATGTTTTTTGTTAGATGACGCCATATAAAAATACCTGTGAAAGTAAGGGTTTAACCCTAGCTCCCAGATAGAAATTCGAGTTAGAGTGCAAGCAGTTGATGTGCATAGTGAGCCAAAAAAAACAATGTCACCTTATTGGTGATGCGTCTTTTTTTGAATTTACTAGGTGCGGCAAGGGTTTGTGCTATAAACGTATTTTCTATCTAGGGTTAGGGT
>JAKITH010000160.1 GCA_021648185.1 Thiomicrorhabdus sp.
ATTGACAGGACTGGGGTAAACTTAATAACGTATACAAAGTACACGAAAACCCAAAAAATATTCGTTTAACAAGAGGATAACTCATGAAAAAATCTTTAATCAGTGCCACGATTGTGGCTACCATCGCGCTCTCGGGTTGTAATACAAATAAAGCTAAGCCAACCTCTTATGCAGACATTGTGTCACAAGCTAAATCGCTTCATGCAAATGCCGCTGAAACAGGGTATGTATGGAAGCAAAAGAAAATGAAAACCAGTTATGTTGAGCACTATCTAGCACAAGCTGAAGAAGCGAAAAACAAAGGCGATCAAGCGGGTGCATTAAAAGCCGCTCAAGAAGCGCTTAAAATCGCCAGAGCGGAAATTGCACAACGAGAAGATGCCGTTGGCCTAAAAGCCACGTGGGAAAAATAAACAGAGACCTTTGCACATTAAAAAATGAGGGGGAATTTATTTATTCAATAAATACTTGCGTACCGCACGATTGTGCTCCACTAATGTTTTGGAAAAATAATGCGCCCCCCCGCCTTTGGCGACAAAATACAATGCTTTGGTTTTTTGGGGGTGCATTACCGCCATAATGGCTTCTTTACTGGGCAGTGCGATAGGGGTTGGGGGTAGGCCGTCTATTTTGTAGGTGTTGTAGGCTGTTTTAGTGCGTAAATCTCGTGTGCGAATATCACCATCATAACTCATGCCAATACCGTAAATAACGGTTGGATCGGTTTGCAGGCGCATGCCTAATCTCATTCGATTAACAAATACACCTGCAATCTTAGGGCGCTCGGCAGCGATGCCTGTCTCCTTCTCAACAATGGATGCGAGTATCAGCGCTTCGTTAGGGGTTTTGATTGGCAACCCTTTTTCACGTTGTTGCCAAGCACTTTCCAGCGTTTTTGTTAACGCTTGATGCGCTCTCAATACAATTTTCTTGTCAGTATCACCCGTTTGGTAGTGATAAGTTTCGGGCAAAAGTAGCCCTTCAAGATTGGCGTACGGGTATTTTTTGTCAATTTTTTTGTCTATTTGAAACAGCGCTTGCAGTTCGGCAATGTTTTCAATATCTAAGACTTTTTTAATTTTTGGCAGTGCTTGAATGACTTGCAGTGCTTGTTGTACGGTTTGCCCTGCAATCAAGGTAACGGGGTATTGAACGGTGTCACCTTTAATGAGATGCTCAATCAATTCGTCTACCGTCCAACTGGGTTGAATGGTCATTTCACCCGCTTTAAGCAAATGATGCTTCTCTTGGTAACGTAAGTACCATAAAAACCATTTAGGCGACTCAAGAAACTTTTTTTGATGCAGTAAACCTGCAATGTGTTGCGCAGAGCTGCCCGATTTAATTTCAATCGTAACAGGTGTGTTTTGCTCCGAGATAGGCGTGCTTAAGAACTGATTAAATTGCCATGCAAAAAAACTCCCCCCCCCTATCAATGCTAGCAAACTGATGAATATAACGGACTTGACTGTTTTCATATATTATCTTTAGGACTTTTTTTGAGATTTAATAGAAGGCAGTAGCACAGCAAACTGAGCTTGCTTTTCATTCCACCATTGATGAATGTTTAAAGTGAGAGTGCTGGGATACTCTGTCTGTTCAAACTGTTTTACGGGCATAATGCCTCGAATGGCATTGCTTAAAAAAAGCTCGTCCGCTTGATGGAGCTCTTTGAGCGTGACGGGACGCGATTGCCAACTTAGCCCCAGCTCATGAATATGCTGACTTAACTGATAACGCGTGGTGCCTTCTACACCGCTTAAGTCTAACGCGGGGGTAATTAAGGCACTGCCTTTTAACATAAACACGTTGGATTGTGTGCCACTGACAACCTGCGCCAATGCATTGAGCATAATCCCCTCTTGGTGGCCTTTTCCTTCGACCTCGGTGCGTGCCAAAACGCTGTCTAAACGGTTAAGATGCTTAACTCCTGCCAATTGCATTTGAATGCTGGCGTGCGTTTGACAACATTCAATATGCTGTGGCATAGGGGGGGGGAAATTTATTTTTGGCGTGACCGCAACCTTTAAAGGCGCGGTACTAACTTGTATCAAAATAACGGGTTCAAAAAACTCTGGAATGGCGTAACCGCGCCCAGATATCCCACGAGACACCCTCACCTTGACCACCCGTGTTGCTGGGGATTCATCCCCGTTTTGAAGGTTAAATTGAGTCACGGCCTGTGCAATCTGTTGCAAAAGTTGCGATTCATCCAGCGTATTAAATCGCAATCGTAAAGTGGATTTTTTTAAACGTCGCCAATGTGCAGCCCAGTTTAAAGCCCACTCATCTACCACCAGCAGAGTCGTAAAAAATCCATCTCCATAGTGCAACGCACGGTCTTGCACGCCAACGGACTCAATGGCGTGTCCATTCAAATAAGTAACAGAAGCAA
>JAKITH010000013.1 GCA_021648185.1 Thiomicrorhabdus sp.
AAGGGCAATCAGAACGGCTGGAATCAAAGCTTCAAACGGCGAGCTTTCATATTAAAACCATTGAGGATGCCAAAAGTTTAGCATGTGCACTGGCCTTTATTACCCCTAAGCCGCAAGAAGCAGTGGTGGGGTTGTTTGAGCTAATGACCAATGCAATTGAGCATGGTAATTTAGAGATTACGTATGAAGAAAAAACCACCCTCATTCTGACCAATCAGTTGCAAGCCGAGATTAAACGGCGTCAAAAGCTGCCTGAAAATCGTGATAAATTTGTCTCCATTAAATTTGAACGTAATTCGAATGCATTGCAATTTACCATTCAAGATATGGGACAAGGTTTTAACCATGCTTCGTATTTAGATTTTTCAGTGGAACGCGCGATGGACAGTCATGGCCGAGGTGTGATGATTGCCAATAAACTCAGTTTTGATGAACTGCATTATGAAGACAATGGACGTACCGCCATTGGTCGAATTTTTAGTTAAGCGTTTATCCCTAGTTCGCAGATAAAAAAACGGTTAGTTCAATCTACGCCAGCGTCCTGCTGACAGCTTTTCAACGTGTCCCGATAACTCCAAGAGCATTAGTTGACTTTGAATGTCGTAAACAGGAGATTTGCTTAGCACCACCAACTCATCCATGCCGATGGCATCGTAACCAATGTGTTCTAGTATTGACGAGGCATGGGAGGGGGGGGGAAGAATTTTTTGAGTCAATTTTTCATGCGTTTCAGCGGTAAATAAGTCTTGGGTTTGAGGCAGGTTTTTAGGCATTAAGGCATGTTGCAATTGGGATGACAGCTCTTCTAAAATATCTTGTCCAGACTCGACCAGCTTTGCCCCTTGTTTAATCAGTTGATGACACCCTTTGGCTTGCGGGTTATTAATGGATCCCGGCACGGCAAACACGTCACGACCTTGGTTCATTGCCGTTTTTGCGGTAATTAACGAACCACTTTTTAATGCCGCTTCAACCACTAATGTCCCTACACTCAGGCCGCTGATAATACGATTTCGCTTGGGAAAGTGGTAGGTAAGGGGTTTGGTTCCAAGTGGGAATTCAGAGACCATCACGCCCTCTTCTGCAATTTGACGACCGAGCGCTTGATTGCTGGCAGGGTAAATACGATCCAGCCCCGTAGCCACTACGGCGATGGTTTTCCCAATGCCGAGCAGTCCACCTTGGTGTGCGGCGGTATCAATGCCAAGCGCCAGCCCACTGGTGATGCCTAAGCCTTGATGCGATAGGTGTTGCGCAAAATCTTTGGCAATCATTAACCCTTGTTTTGACGCGTGACGACTGCCTACGATCGCCAGTTGTGGATCCTGTAGCAGTTCGATTCGCCCTCGTGTGCCCAGCAATAGCGGTGCATCATCAATGGTTTGCAGTAGGCTGGGGTAGTGTTCACTGCCAAAGGGCAACCAGTTTTGTTCTGCTTGCTCTCCCCATAACATGGCCTCTTCCACGCGTTGCAAGCGCGCCTCCTCAAACAGTCGATTTAACTGAGCAGATTTAAGTATTTGAGTGGCTGATAATGCCTCTTTTCCGGAATGCAGTGCGGCCTCAAGGCTGCCAAAATGGCTTTGAACTGCTTGCGCCTGTTTGAGTGAAATATGGCTGACATGTAAGGCCAAAAGACTGGGTAAATCAGAAAAGATTGACATAGTTCGCTATAATATAAAGATTGATTAGATTAAGTATAACTGAAGCCTAAAAATAACTATGGAAAAACTCGATATTGTTCTCTACCCAGAAGCGGGATTAAGAGAAGTTTGTACCCCTATTGCGGAAATGAATGATTCGCTGGATAAGCTGATTGATGACATGCTCTACACTATGTACGACGCACCCGGGATTGGTTTAGCAGCCCCGCAAGTGGCGGTACAGCAACGTTTAATTGTGATGGATGTCTCCGAAAAAGGCGATCAACCGATTGTATTAATCAATCCCGAAGTGGTGAAAAGTGCTGGTAAACTGAGCTGGGAAGAGGGTTGCCTCTCGATGCCAGGAATCTATGCGACGATTAAGCGTCCGAGTGATATTTTAGTGCGTGGGATGGATCGAGACGGCAAACAAATTGAGTTTGAAGCCGATGCGTTATTAGCGGTGTGCATTCAGCATGAAATTGATCACTTAGACGGTAAAATGTTTATTGATCACCTTTCCGGTCTTAAGCGAATGCGTGCGATGCAACAATTTCGTAAATTGATGCAACAAAAAGAGTCTTAAGTAGGTTTATGTCAAAAAATTCTCCCCCCCCTTCGTTACGGATTATTTTTGCGGGTACGCCCGAATTTTCCGTTTCTGCGTTACAAGCCTTGCTTGATTCAACCCATGAGGTCGTTGCCGTTTACACGCAACCCGATCGCCCAGCAGGGCGGGGGCGAAAATTAACGGCCAGTGCGGTTAAAACGCTGGCATTAGCGCATGATTTGCCGGTGTATCAACCAGAAAGCCTTAAACCAATGGAAGCACAGCAAACGTTAAGTGCCTTGAATGCCGATGTAATGGTGGTGGTGGCTTACGGTTTGCTGCTGCCACAAGCGGTGTTAGATGCGCCTAAGTATGGCTGTTTAAATATTCACGCCTCCCTGTTGCCTCGTTGGCGAGGTGCTGCGCCCATTCAACGCGCCATTGAAGCAGGCGATGCCGAAACAGGCGTGACCATTATGCAGATGGATATTGGCTTGGATACGGGGGATATGTTGCACAAGGTGAGCACCGATATTTCCGCCACAGACAATGCCGCGAGTTTGCATGATCGTTTAAGTGCCTTAGGGGCAACAGCACTTATGGAGACCTTAGCGCAATTACAAGCACAACAACTCACACCTGAGCCGCAAGATGAAGCCTTAGTGACCTATGCTAAAAAACTAACCAAAGCGGAAGCCAATATTCAGTGGACACAATCCGCTGAAATGATTGTGCGAAAAATTCAAGCCTTTAACCCATGGCCCATTGCATTTACTCAGTTTCAAGAGAAGCCTTTGCGTATTGGGCAGGCAAGACTACTTTCCAGTGAGGAAGTGCAAGCGTATCAAGGGGGGGGGGAGAAAAATTCAGGCACCGTTCTTGCCGTGGAAAAACACGGCGTGGTGGTCGCAACAGGCAGTCAGCCGATTTTGATTCAGCAAGCACAACCGTCGGGTAAAAAAATGATGTCTGCTTATGACTTTGCACAATCACGGCCGTTACTTGGATACACTTTTCTATGAACAACACGTCACATTTAAAAAGCGCGTTAAATACTCGTTTTATTGCCCTTAAAATTTGCTTAACGGTGATTGAAAAAGGACGTTCACTCAGTCAGGCCTTGCCAGAAGGGTTGGCACAATTTTCGGATCGTCGTGAACGTAGTTTTACCCAAAATATGGTGCTGGGTACGTTGCGCTGGCAGGTGCGGTTAGAAGCCATTCGAGCACAATTGCTTAAAAAAAAGCTGAAAGCCAAAGACGAAGACATTAACCAGCTGATTTTACTGGGCTTGTATCAAATCTTGTATATGGAAACCCCTGAACATGCGGCAGTTTCAGAGACGGTTGCAGTATTACCAAAGCTTAAAAAGCCGTGGGCAAAAGCACTGGTGAATGGCGTGTTGCGTAACTTTTTACGTGAAAAAGAGGTCATTTGTGCCGAAGTGGATTTAAAGCCCGCTTACCGATATGCCCATCCCCAATGGATGGTACGGGTACTGCGCAAAGGCTATCCAAATGATTGGGAAAGCATACTGGCGGCCAACAATGAAATTGCACCCTTAACCTTACGGGTGAATACGGTACAACAAACACGAGAGGATCTGCTCGATCAATTGGCACAAGCGGAGATTCAAGCCATACCACACTCCGTTGCATCCCAAGGAATTGTGTTGCAGCAGAGTGTGGATGTGACCCGCTTGCCGACTTATGATGAAGGGGGCTTTAGTGTTCAAGACCCAGCGGCACAACTGGCCGCGACCCTTCTTGCTCCCTTGCCGGGAGAGCGCATTTTGGATGCTTGTGCCGCGCCTGGCGGAAAGACCACGCATTTATTGGAGTGTTCGAACAATCAAGCTCAAGTTTTAGCGATTGAAAAAGAGCCCGAACGACTGGAGCGATTGGCTGAAAATTTACACCGTTTGGATTTAAGCGCTGAGTATCAAGTGGGCGATGCATCTAAACCCGAGGAATGGTGGGATGGCGAGTTGTTTGATAAAATTTTATTGGATGCTCCCTGCTCCGCAACGGGTATTATTCGTCGTCATCCTGACATTAAGTGGCATCGAACGGAAGAGGATATTGACGAGCTGGTGTTGATTCAGGCTGATATATTACAAGCGCTTTGGCCGTTATTAAAACCCGGAGGACGTTTGTTGTATGCCACCTGTTCGGTACTTCCTCAAGAAAATCGACTGCAAATACAACATTTTTTGGCGGCGGAGCCTAGCGCCAAAGAGGTGAGTATTGATGGGGCAACATGGGGTGTTTCTTTTGATGGCGTTGGCCAACAAATTTTACCGAATACGCAGGGTATGGACGGTTTCTTTTATTGTTTAATTGAGAAGCGTTAAGGTGAAAAAGACGCCAGATCGGTTGCTATGGTCTTTATTGTCTTTACGGTCTTGCTCTCTTTTGTTGGTGTTACTCTGTGTTCAAACCAGCTCTGTTTGGGCAAAAAATGCGATCTTTTTTTCCGACCTTAAAGAGCACATTCAAGACCAAAATCTGTTGTTGAGTGCTCAGATTGATTTTGAGCTTCCAGAGCAGGTTGTCTCTGCGATTCATCATGATATCCCTATTTTATTTAAAACCGAAATGGTCTTGCTTGAAGAGAAATCATTTTTAGGGGTTTCTTTTGAACGTGTTCGTAAATCCATTGAATACCGTACGGAGTTGTATGCCTATGGGGTGAGCCGTTATTATGTTTTGTATAACCACCGTAACCATAAGCGACAAACCTTTCAAACATTGGAAGAAGCCTTGCAGACACTTGGGACATTTCAGGCGCTTCCCGTGATGAGTTTGAGCGAATTGCACCCTGAGCAGACGTACCTTTTTAAAATACGCATTTCACTGGATAAATGGCGACTGCCACCTCCGTTATTGATTGATGCGTTGCTTGAACCGTACTGGCAATTAGACAGTGGATGGTACACACTTAAATTACGCACCCCAAAAAGTTGGCACTAAATTATGCATTCTGGTTTTTGGATATTTTTAAAACAGTACGGCTGGATCACGTTGATTTCGAGTGTATTACTACTCTCGTTGGTGATCATGAGCCAAATTTTGCAAAACGCGTCCAGTTTTGCGGACACCTACTCTTCACTGCTGTTCTTTACTTTGGCCGGGATAGGGGTGGTGTTGTTTGTGTTGTTCAAAGCGCTCTGGACGCTTCGAACACAGTACAAAAAAAGAATTCCAGGCATTAAAATTACCATTCGTTTAACCTTGGCTTCTACTTTAATGATTGGCATTCCAACCGCCATTGTTTTCTATTTTTCATTGACCTTTATTCAACAGGGCATCAATCAGTGGTTTGATGTTAAAACCGAAACCGCGTTAGAAAATGCCTCGGCACTGGTGCGACTCTCTTTGGATAACAGTACGCGAGACCGTTTAAAATTAACCCAAGCCATTGTCGAAGAAAAAGGGCGACTATTAGCCTCCTCACCGGTGATAGAGGTGAATCGACTGCGTATTTTGTTGGACGCACAAGAGGTTGCTCTGTATCACTCTAACCAACAACTGATCGCCTTCAGTAGCCAAGAAGAGATAACCATTTTACCCGAAGCACCAGGGGATAATTTGTTTCAACAAATCCGTCAAAACAAGACGTATGCCGCCGTTGAAACCCGACCGGGACTCACCTCGGACGATCAATTTATTCGAGTGATTATCCCGTTTTCAGATTTTGATGTCTCAGGTACCTATGCGTTGCAAGTGATCTTTTTGATTCCGCAATCCATGACTTCACTGGCGGAATCCGTTGCCGCTGCATCCGCACAATATCAGGAATTATCCTATTTAAAAGGGCCGCTGATTACCAGTTTTACGCTTATTTTATCGATGGTTCTGCTGTTAACCTTAGTCACTGCGGTACTGTTTACCATTCAGGCGGTGCAAAACTTTACCAAGCCTATTCAAACACTTGCCCGTGGAACACGTGCGGTTTCAAAAGGCGATTACAGTGTGAAAATGCCTATTAAAGAGAACGATGAATTTGGGGATTTAACCCAGTCGTTTAACGACATGATTCAACGCATTGCACAAGCTCGAAATGAGATTAAATTAGGCCACCAGCAGACCGAAGTGCAAAAACTCTATTTGCAGGCGATTATTAAAAACTTAACCAGTGGCGTGTTAACCTTGGATATGAATTTGCGGATACGAACCAGTAATGATGTGGCCAATACCATTTTTAATGTGGAGTTCTCCAATTATATTGGACAGCATTTTGAACACTTGTTGTATCGTGATGATAACTTGCCTCAATTGGTTGAGTTTTTTACCCAAATTTCACCGTTATTAAAACAGAGTGAAAAACCATGGCATATGCAGTATGAGTTTTCCTCGCAATATGGTCAAAAGATATTGATGATTCATGGCTCTACCTTGCCTAGTATAGATAAAAACATAGGCGGGTATGTCATTGTTATTGATGATATTACTGAGTTGGTTCAAGCTCAGCTGAATGCCGCTTGGAGTGATGTGGCACGTCGTTTAGCCCATGAAATTAAAAATCCATTAACCCCCATTCAACTCTCGGCAGAACGATTGCAATTTAAATTGGAGCCGATATTAGACAGTCAACATAAAACGTTGTTAAACCGCATGACCCATACTATTATTGAGCAAGTGACGACCATGAAAACCTTGGTGCAAGCGTTTTCAGACTACGCCAACACCCCAGAAGTTTTGCTTGAAGAGAGCGATATTAATCAACTCATTACCGATATTGCCGTCATGTATCAAGATCCAAGCGCCAAATGGCAGTTAACGTTGGATTTAATGGAAAACTGCCCAATGGTGTTAGCTGACAAGTCTCGTTTACGCCAACTGTTTCATAACCTCCTTAAAAATGCGATTGAAGCGACTGAAAATACCATAGTGCCTCAAATTAAAATAAGTACGTTTTGCGATGAGCATGAATTTTTTGTGATTCAAATACAGGATAATGGCCCCGGCATTGCCGAGGAGGCTCAAAACTGGATTTTTGAACCTTATGCGACGGATAAACCAAAAGGCTCTGGTTTGGGACTGGCCATTGTGCGTAAAATTGTAGAAGAGCACCATGGTCACATTTCACTGAATTCTACGGCCGATACAGATACCTGTTTTATTATTAAATTTCCTGTTATTTTGACCCGTAAACAGCTAACTAATACAGACCATAAGGCGGATGCATGAAACCCGGTAAGTTATTAATTGTGGATGATGAAAAAGACATTCGAAACTTAATGCAAGAGATTTTTGAGGAAGAGGGCTATCAGGTTGAAACTGCCGCTAATGGGGTTCAAGCACAAAAATCGTGGCGAAAACGCCTGCCCGATGTGGTATTTTTAGATGTCTGGATGCCCGATATTGATGGCATTACCTTATTAAAAGAGATGCAAAAAGAGCAGGTGTTGGAACACGCTAAAGTGATTATGATGTCAGGGCATGGCACCATCGAAACGGCTATTGAAGCGACCAAGCTGGGGGCTTATGACTTTTTAGAAAAACCCCTCTCATTAGCCAAGCTGATTGTGACTGCCGAACGCGCTATTGAGCATGGGCGATTGCATCAAGAAAATCGTCAACTGAAACAAAAACAGCCAGATCAACTGTTGCCCGTGGGCAAAAGTAAGGCGATTGTGCAGTTGCGAGAGACCATTGAACGCTTGTCTAAATTTACCATGCCGATACTGATTACGGGGGAGTCAGGCAGTGGGCGACATCATGTTGCTAAAGCGCTGCATCACACCAGCCTTCGCAAAGCGTTCGCATTGCGAGATATCTCTGCAATGGATTTGAACCGTTATGTGCAAGAAGAGAATTTTGTTCAATTGAATGGCTTAATGCAAGAGGTGGACAATGGTACTTTAGTGGTGTCTCATTTAGAAAAATTGAGCGTGGCATCTCAAAATGTATTGGCCGATTTAGTTAAGCATCAAATTTATCAGCCAGCGTTGACGTCTGAATCCATTGCGATGGATGTGCGTATTATTGGACTGTCTAAAGGGGCTTTAGAGCATGAAGTGTTGCACGGACGGTTTCGTGAAGACCTCTACCAGCGTTTGAAAGTGATGCCCATTGATGTGCCAGCACTGCGTCAACATACGGAAGATATTCCAGAATTAGTCGACTATTTTGTGAACCATTTTGTGACCCGAGAAGGGCTTGAATATCGACATTTTTCGGTGCCAGCACAAAATGCATTGCGTCAATACGGTTGGCCGGGTAACTTAAAAGAGCTGCAAAACTTGATTCAACGGTTATTGATTTTAGGCAGCGGTGAAGTGAGTGATGCAGAGATTAAAAATATTCTGTCTAAAACCGTAACGTCCGCAGAGAAGAAAGAGGCAGGTGTTGACACCTCCGTCTTGCTAAAAGAGGCAAAAGATCGCTTAGAGGCCTCTTATTTAAGCCAGTTATTGCGAGAAACGGGTGGCAATGTCTCAGAAACCGCTAAACGTTCTGGAATGGATCGAACCAATCTGTACCGAAAATTAAAAAGTTTAGGCATTGACCCCAAGAACCCCATTTAAATGAGAGCATAAACCAATGAATATTGTTATTTTAGGCGCGGGACAAGTGGGATCTTCTTTGGCTGAGTTGTTGGCGTGCGAAAATCACAGCGTGACGGTGGTGGATTTAGACCGCTTACGTTTACAGCGATTGCAAGATCGCTTAGATATTCGAACCATTTGTGGCCATGCCTCTCATCCAGATATCTTAGAGCAAACGGGGTTAGACGATGCCGACTTATTGATTGCGGCCACTCAAAATGATGAAACCAATATTTTAGCGTGTCAAATTGCGCATATTCATCATAAAGCGGTCACTAAAATTGCACGGGTTCGCGCGCAGTCCTACTTAAATCATCCAGAGCTGTTTAATCGAGATAGCGAATTGGGCTGTGTGCCGATTGATGTCTTGATCAGTCCAGAAAGCTTAGTAAAAGACTATATTTTACAATTAATTGAGTACCCAGGCTCGTTGCAGGTGATCAACTTTGCGGAAGGAAAAGTGAGGTTGGTGGCGGTTCGAGCAGAAAAAAGCGGCTTACTCGTCAATAAAAAAATAGGCTTAATTAAAGAGCATTTGCCTGAACATATTAAAACGCGGATTGTCGCCATCTATCGTAAAGATGAAATTGTAATGCCCACGGCAGATGTGATTATTAAAGAGGAAGATGAGGTTTTCTTTTTGGCAGAATCCGCTCATATTTCAACCATTGTCTCTGAGTTACGATGCCGCAAGGTCCGCCCATCTCGTAATATTATGATAGGGGGGGGAGGAAATATTGGCTTCAGTTTGGCACAAGCGCTTGAAAAAGATCATCAGGTTAAACTGATTGATCGTAGTATTCAGCAAGCCCGTCAAAATGCAGAGATTTTAGAAAAATCCATTATTATTCATGGTGATATCTCAGATAAAGACCTATTATTGGAAGAGAATATTGATGAAATAGACCTCTTTATTGCCGTTACCAATAACGATGAAGCCAATATTATTTCCGGTATGTTGGCTAAAAAGCTCGGCGTAAAACGGGTGATTGCATTGGTGAATAATCAATCATATGTGGAGCTGATTCAACGTAATAGCATTGATATCGCCATCTCTGCCGACAGCATTACCACCAGTCATCTACTGCACTATATGCGCAAAGGCGATACTGTGAAAGCAGCAACATTACGTCGTGGTACCGCAGAGGCAATGGAAGTGATCGCACATGGCAGTGAGAATAGCTCGGAGATTATAGGCAAAAAGATTGGTGACATTCCATGGCCTAAAGACATTACCATTGGGTGTATTCTTCGTGATGATGAGGTGTTGATTGCACACCGAAATTTAGTCATTGAAGCAGAAGACCATGCCATTATTTTTATTTCGAATACCGACAGTGCGGCAGAGGTTTTAACGTTGTTCTCTCCTGAAGTGAAAAAAAGTTGGTTTTAATCCATGCACTCTAAAATTATTTTAAAAGTATTGGGCCTACTGCTAATGTTATTTAGCTTAAGCCTTGTTCCCCCCATATTAATTGCCTTGATTCATCAAGATGGCGCATTCTTTGAGTTTTTAAATGTGCTGATAGGGGTATTGATTTTAGGGCTTGTGCTTTGGTATCCCGTGCGCAACCATAAGCGTGATTTAAAAATCAGGGACGGCTTCTTAATTGTCGTCATGTTTTGGACCGTGCTTGGCTTTGTGGGAGCCTTGCCCTTTTATCTCTTAGAGGAGGCCGGCAACTTAAGCTTAACCGACGCTATTTTTGAATCGTTTTCAGGTTTAACCACCACGGGTGCAACGATTATGACGGGGTTGGACACCCTGCCTCATGCCATTTTATGGTATCGCCAGCAACTGCAATGGATGGGAGGCATGGGGATTATCGTATTGGCCGTTGCTATCTTGCCTATGCTAGGGGTTGGAGGAATGCAGCTCTACCGTGCGGAAACACCTGGACCGATGAAAGATTCCAAAATTGCGCCTAGAATTTCTGAAACCGCCAAAGCACTTTGGTATATTTATGCAGGGTTAACGCTCGCCTGTGCCGTGGGGTATTGGCTGGCAGGCATGAGTTGGTTTGATGCGTTTTGTCACAGCTTTTCAACCGTTGCCATTGGTGGGTTTTCAACCCACGATGCCAGCATAGGCTATTTTGATAGCATTGCGGTTGAAAGTGTCGCCATCTTTTTTATGTTTCTCGCCGGCATTAACTTCGCCTTACACTTCAGTGCTTTTCGGCAAATGAATGGCTTTGCGTATTTTCGTGACCCTGAATTTAAAGCCTATTTGGGCATTTTATTAGCGGGCGTGCTCATCGTAACGCTCTATCTCTACTATCAAAACGTGTACCCCACATTTGAAGAAGCGGTGCGTTATGGCGTGTTTCAAACCGTCTCCATGGCCACCACCACAGGGTTTGCCAATGCCGAGTTTTCGGCGTGGCCTGCCTTTTTACCCTTTATGTTGATTTTTATGAGCTTTATTGGCGGGTGTGCGGGTTCAACGGCAGGGGGGATGAAAATGATTCGATTCGTCCTGCTGTTTAAACAAGGCATGAGAGAAATTAAAGGCCTATTGCATCCCAATGCCATTCTTCCAGTAAAGCTCAGTGGAAAAACCATCCCAGAAAAAGTCATGATTGCGGTTTGGGGTTTTTTTTCCGTGTACGTATTTAGCTTTGCGATTTTAATGTTAGCGTTTATGGCGCTGGGGGTTGATGCCGTAACAGCCTTTTCCTCCATTGCGGCCATGATGAACAATTTAGGGCCCGGATTGGGCGACGTATCAGACAACTTTCAATCCATGAGCGATCCTGTTAAATGGATTTTAACCTTTGCCATGTTGCTGGGGCGCTTAGAGATTTTCACCTTATTGGTGCTGTTCACCGCCGCCTTTTGGCGAAAATAAAGAGAGATTTTTGATCAAAAATGAAGAATAACAGCGCAAAAAAGTGGGATGCAAAATACCAGACGGCTAATTTACAAAGTCGTGCAAATCCCTGCCATGTCTTAAAGCAACACAGTCATCTACTGCCCTTTTATGGTCAAGCGTTAGAGCTGGCGTGTGGCTTGGGTGGTAATGCTCGTTTTTTAGCGCAGTGCGGGTTAAAAACCGATGCATGGGATATTTCAGACACCGCATTAACCGTTTTAAATAACTGGGCAAGCCTAAACCAATTGCCCATTGAACCGCTGATTACCGATTTAGAGCAGATGATTTTGCCCTATCAACAATACGATGTGATTGTAATTAGTCGCTATTTAGACCGTGCGCTGTTTGCGAGTATTGCCGAGGCACTCAAACCCAATGGGTTACTGTTTTACCAAACATTTTTATATCCTCCCCAAGACAATGCTCCAAACAACCCTAATTTTTATGTGCAATCAGGCGAGTTTAATCAATCGTGGCCAACGCTCACCACGCAAGTGTATGGCGAAGGCTGGCTCAGTCCAGAAAATGAAAGTGACACTTCCGAACTAAAGCAGCGTTATGCTTGGTATGTGGGTAGAAAGCCTTAATTGTTTCTTAATGTTTCTTCAATCTTTGGGAATTGACCCAAACGGCTCCGAGCCGTAAACTAGAGACAACTTAAATAAATCCCCTTTTATCTAAAGTTAGGCTTCCCCCAAAAGCCTTGTTTGAAAGTTGTTTTAAAATTTATTGCCCCTAAGTGATTAAGCACTGCATCTATTTGCAGTGCTTTTTTTTTGCTTAAAATTTAGGAAAAAAAAGGGGGGGGGGGAAGAAATTTATTTTTTGTAAATATCAATTAAGGTTTTAGGCGGTTTGCGATAGCGTTTATAGCTCCACAGGTATTGTTCGGGTGCCAGTTGAATGCAGTTTTCTACCCCCCTGTTTAACGCGCTTGTGGCTTTGAGTTCGTTTGATGAGGCGATCTCTGGATCGGCGGGTAGGTAGTGTAGGCAGAACCCTTGAGCATGGGGCAGTCGCTTTAGCACAATAAAGAGCACGGTGCTGTCGGTTTTTTGAATGAGCTTGCTCACCAGTGTCATGGTACGGGCAGGACGACCAAAAAAAGGGGCATAAACACCACCTGATTCGCCCGGGTCTTGGTCGGGTAAAATGACGGTGGCTTCTTGATTCTTGAGCGCCTTAATTAAAGTACGAACCCCGCGTAGATTGGTGGGTGCTAACGCCGCCCCAAATCGCCCTCTGGCATGAACCATAAAAGATTCAACCGAGGGAATATTGGGCGGTCGATATAGAAAGGTCGCCGCATGTTGTGCCGAGACGATGGGGCCAATCAGCTCCCAGTTGCCCATATGGGGGGCTAAAAATATAATGCCTTTTTGTTGGGCAATCGCCTTATCCAGTAACGCTTGTCCTTTGACTTCTTTAAACAGTGGCTGCAAACGTTTATAAGGCCAACACCATGCGGCACCGAGTTCCGCAGTGACTTTGCCCAGAGCAATAAGCGTCTGTTTTACGCGTTGCTGTTGCTCGGTTGTACTTAAGTGAGGGTAAGCCACCGCTAAGTTTTTTTGAGCGATGGTTTTGTGGCTGTTGGGCAACCAAATGAGCAGATAGCCAATGGCGGTTCCAACTTTCTGTATAAGCCAATAGGGCATCCAACTAAAGAGTCGAATAATGCCTTTTAAAATTCGTCCTGCCCAAAGGTGTTGTTTAGGTGGTTTATTTTGTGTGTTAGACATTATTTTTTAACAAATGGGTTTGGGTCAAAGGTAATTTCTACCGCTTGAGCGAGGTTGGTGGATGAGACTTCGGCCTCTTCAAATTCATAGGGTTTGGCTTCGCCTGTTCGGTCAATGCTTAGGTCAACAAAGTTAAACAGTTGGGTGTCACAAAGCTGGCTGGGCGCAATCTCTTTGAGTGAGTTAAAGACGCTCTCTACTCGACCTGGAGAGAGCGTGTCCCACTCATTCAGCATCGCTTTAATATTTTGCCGTTGCAGGTTCTCTTGAGAGCCGCATAAGTTGCAGGGAATGATAGGGTATTTTTGAATTTCGGCATATTGAAGCAGGTCTTTTTCGCGGCAATAGGAAAGGGGGCGGATAACGATGTTGCGTTGGTCATCACTCAATAATTTGGGGGGCATTCCTTTGAGCTTGCCATTAAAAAATAGGCTTAAAAAAA
>JAKITH010000161.1 GCA_021648185.1 Thiomicrorhabdus sp.
ATGCCCTTCGAGCGTTCAACACAAAAAGCATAGAGCATTCACGCGCGCTTGTATTTCGACCGGGCTTGTTCAACTAGGGGTGTAGTCAAAGGGCTCGTTCCTCGCCTTCGCTACACCCTTTATTGTTATGTGGTCGTGCGAGCTATAGCGCACAATATCTCTAGTAATTCTGAATGAAGAAATAACCGATGTCATGTGGCGATTTGGAAATATAGCTACCTATCAAGCGTTCACCAGATTCATCCATCATCGCGACATAGTCTACCACCTGATCTCCAGCCGTTGCCCTAAATTTCATTTTCCCGCGCTTTCCTTTGAGTTTCAATTCAGCTCGGTAATCGGGGGAATCGTTTTTGGAAAGTCCAGTCGAGGTCGATGACTCTGGAGAGAAGTTACCCGTAAACTCCATCTTAACGAAACTACCCGTTTTCCATATACTGTAGATCGGATAGTAAACTATTGCCTCAGCTTGAAAATCTTCATTTTCAGGTAACGGGTCTGGAAGATGAACCAAAAGCCTTCCCGATAAACCATACTGCTGAGTTTTCCAATTCCCCGTCCAATTTGCGTTGGCAAACCGCAATGGAACATGGGAACGAAACCAAACATAATCGCCAACTCTGACGATTGAAATTATCGCTATGATAACGACGAAGAAGGTTGCCGTCAGAATCAACAGCCATTTGAATACGCGGCGAAACCAAGGTTTCGACTTCTGATCATCCGCTGATTCATCTTTACTCATAAGAATGCGATCATAAATTTTCTGCACATAACGTAGAGCACAGGCAACCCGCTACTGACAGCGAGCGTTCGCGATCAAGTTGATGGTTAAAATTTTCATTTAGCTTTTGACTGGGGGCGAGTAGCGGGTTGCTCTGCTGCGTTTTGTTCTGTTGTTCGTGCGCTCTGATCTGGCCAGCCTGCCTCCAAAGCATCAACCCGACTAAGCAATTTTTTGTATCCGTAATTATCAAACTCCAGTTCATCAATCCGACTTAGCAATTTCCTTTGATTTTTCTCGAATTTAATAAGCGCAGCAGACAACATAACCATAATAAGCTGAACAGCAGTTAAATACGAAGTGGAAATTAGACTTAGAAAGATCGCAACTCCGAACATTGCGACCAGCAAAATATTCACTATATTATTAAGAGTCTTCGTCTTCTTCTCAAGATGTTGGGTGGTCTCTTTCATTTTTTTGACAGAACGTCCGAGCACAGGCAACCCGCTAGCGAGAGCGAGTGTGATCGAAGAGGTTAATGGTTAAAGTTCTCATTTTTTCGTAGCTACGGAGCGGCTAGCGGGTTGCTCTGCTGCGTTTTGTTATGCTTTATATTGCGATTCAAGATCATCTAAAAACTGAGCGTATGTCTTGGTAAATTCCGAGGGGTTGGTTTTGATATATGCACCGAGATACTCAGGCAAAGATTCCCCAGAAACTCCCATCTGATCGTAAAATTTCCGTCCATATTGTTCCAACTGTTCTTCTATTTCTGTAATGGAGATAGATTTGTCGGTCGCAACGTTTAGTGCGCTTACATAAATCTCCAGGAGTGGTGTAGCGCCAATCACAGTAAGATCGTCCTTTGTAATTTCGTTAAGTCGCCCTTGATAGCTGTCATCGAAAAACTGATCAAATCCTCCATTGTTCACCTGTGTCTCCAGCCATGAAGTTGTTAGGACTGCTCTCCAGGGTGGCGGAAGAAAATCAGGCTCTACTGCGTCAACACATGATGCAGCTCTATATCCAAGTTCCGTATTCGAGAAATTCAGTATGTCTTCTTCCGAAAGTTTACTGCGAGGGGAAATCCACGGAGCTGTATCTCCTTGCTCCCTGCGCTTTCGTTGACATGACATGCATAGCCCAGATGTTGCCCTTGCTGTGAGCATGTGAATCGCTATATCGCAATCACCGCACTTTTCATCATAATTTTCTGGCATAACGTAGAGGCTAGCCAGCCGCTGGGAGCGAGCGTAGCTTTCTCGGTTGATGGTTAAAATTAAAGTGAGTCATAACTGTAGGTGGGTGGCGGCTTGGTCTACGCCGTTTTGTTCGCTGTTGTTATTACGGATAGGATTAAACCACGGACGGCACGGAATTACACGGAAAAAATTCAATCTGTATTCTGTGAGCTAAGATGTGCTTTCTGTCGTCAATATATTTTGCAGCGAACGTAGAGGCTAGCTATCCTCTGCGGGAGTGATGCTAGCTTGGTGAATAAGGTATCAAAGTTAGAGTGAGCTTTCAACTGCAAACGGGCAGAGGATTAGCTGAGCCGTTTTGTTCGCTGTGAGTTTCGGGGTGGAAATAAGGTTTCAGGGTCG
>JAKITH010000162.1 GCA_021648185.1 Thiomicrorhabdus sp.
TGGGGTTGGCAGTGAGTTTTCCGCCATTTCCTTTAACGGTAACCAGAATGTTTTTAGGATGCAGTTTATCAAAGACCACTTCGCCTACTTTAAACGTGCCATTTAAGCTGAGTTTGCGTAATAACTCAACAGGAAGTTGAATTTCCGTCTCTGCGCTAGCGTTCGGTTCGCTAGGCTGTGGCTGTTCTTTAGGGGGGGGTAAATAACGATTTAGGTCTATTTTATTTAAGGTCAAATTGTATTGGATATTAGGGCGATCAAATTGGCTGACTGAGGCGCTGCCTTTTAATTGAGAGTCGTCTAATGTGACGTTGAGTGTATGAACGTCGATGGTTTGTGTTTTGGCATTAAAATCGATATTTAATTGTGCTATAAACTGGGTCAAGGTGTTTGAGTCGGCCATCTCAGGCAGTGCAATGTCCAGCGTTTTAAAGAGTGCTCTTAAATTAGTTTGTGCAATATTGAGTTGCGTATTAACTTGAGCGTTGGAGGTGATTTGAGTTGCTTTAACTGAGCCAGTTGCTTCAATACCCATGGCGGTTAGTGCAAGCTGGTTTAGGGAGGCGGTTTGTTCGGTTAGGTTAATCGAGGGTTGCATGGAGAGGGTGGTGTTTATCTCTCCATTAGGTAAAGGGCTTCCCGTTAAATGCGTTTGTAGGGTAATATTTTGCGCGCCAAAGGCTTGTGAGGACAGGTCGCCCTTTAAGACATCCACTTTCAGTAGCCCTTTGATGCTTTGAAGTGGAAAATTCTCCCCCCCCACAACATCATAGTTAATCGTAAGGCTGGGGAGTTCAAGTTGGTTTTGTTCCAGTGCTAAGTTAAGGGTTGGAATGTTTAAGGTTTGAGTCACTTTTTCAACTGGAATGCCAGAACCTGTGGTCGTGGTGTTGAGGGTTAGGTTGCGAAGGGTGTAGGCACCATTTTGTTCTAATTTGGCTTCGATATTTAATTCAAAAGCGGTCTTTATTTCAGGAGAGCTAAGCGTCGTTTCTGCTGAGAGTGCGAGATTAAAAAACTCACCAAAGGTAATGCGGCCAGTTGAAAATTGATGAACGGTGAGTTGCACATCTTGATTGGCTTGTTGGTCGTGCCAATGTATGGTTGCTTGTTGAATGTCCAGCCCACCAAATTGTAAACTGGCTAAGTGGCTGAGCGGATTGGTTTGTTCTGTTGTGGTGTCTTTTGTTGCGCTTTCTGACGCGGTATCGGGTTTCATTAAATCGGCCCAATTAGTGATGCCGTTGGCATTTTTTTCTAAATGCAAGTTTAAGCCATGCACACTTAAGGTGTCGATTTCAAGTTGCTGACTTAACAGCGGTAAAATAGCCGCACCCAGCTGAATTTTATCAATGTGCAAAAAGTTTTTTTCACTAAATCCTTTGGCATTGCTCAGCGTGGTATTTTCTAAGTTTAAGCCAAATTTAGGAAAAAAAGATAAACTTAAAGACTGAATTTCTAAATCACGCCCCGTCTCTTTTTTGACTAGATCCGTGATTTCACCACGATAATCATTCGGATCGACGGTCGCAATGATAACGCCAATGGCAACCACCGACGTTACGATGACCGCTCCGATGACTTTTAAAGAGAGTGAAACTACATTCATGCTAAAACTCCAGTGCTTTTTTACGTATACTTAATTATTTAATCTTAACAGAAGCCGTATTGTATTCAATCAATTTGGCCTTATGATTAAGTTGAAGGCATTATTTTTAGTATTTTTGAATTATGAATGAGGGCTAGTATTATGACTACGAAAAAGCACGGACTATCCATTGGAATTGAGCGAGTCGGCAACGACGTTTTTTTAGCGCTTAAAGCGGTGGGTAAACTCACGCATGAAGATTATGAAATTATTACGCCTATTTTAGATTCTGCGTTAGCCGAAGTGAACATGCCAAGAGTGAAAGTATTAATTGATGGCACAGAGATGGAAGGCTGGGAGCTTAGAGCCGCGTGGGATGACTTTAAACTTGGATTAAAGCATGGTAAGGAGTTTGAAAAAATAGCCATTTATGGCAATAAGCATTGGCAAGAAATTACCGCTAAGATAGGGGGGTGGTTTTTATCGGGAGAAGTGAAGTATTTTGATGATTATGATGCCGCATTGAATTGGCTCAAGCAGTCGTCTTGAGCCAGATTTAAATTATTTTTTAACCCATTGGCCATTTTGTTGAATGTAATGGCCTTTTTTGGCTTTCTCTGCGGCTTTTTTGCCCCCAAGGTACTCCACTTCTTGAAGGGTTAACTGGTTGTTTAAAGCAATTTTTTCGTAGTGTTTTAATCGCT